>SKTN01000279.1 GCA_007117945.1 Nitriliruptoraceae bacterium
CGCAGGAGGAACACCGGATGAGCATCTTCATCGACGAGCAGACCAAGGTCGTGGTCCAGGGCATCGGCTCCCAGGGCACCTTCCACGCCCAGCGGAACCAGGCCTACGGCACCGAGGTGGTGGCCGGCGTCCACCCGAAGAAGGGTGGGACCACCTGGGAGGAGCTCGGCGTCCCCGTCTTCAGCTCCGTCGCCGAGGCGGTGGAGGCCACGGGTGCCAACACCTCCATGGTGATGGTCCCCGCGCCCTTCACCAAGGACGCGATCCTCGAGGCCCACGCCGCGGGTATCGCCACCATCGTTGCCATCACCGAGGGCGTGCCCGTCCACGACATGACCGAGGTCTACGACACCGTGGTCCGGCGCGGTGGGGTGCGCCTGATCGGGCCCAACTGTCCCGGCGCGATCAGCCCCGGCAAGGCCAACGTCGGCATCATCCCCGCCGACATCACCATGCCCGGCAAGGTCGGGTTGGTGTCGCGCTCCGGCACCCTGACCTACCAGATCATGCACGAGCTGGCCCAGGCCGGCATCGGGATCTCCACCTGCGTGGGCATCGGTGGCGACCCCGTCATCGGTACCCAGTTCCTCGACGTGATCCAGGCCTTCGCCGAGGACCCGGAGACCGAGGCCATCGCCTTCGTCGGTGAGATCGGCGGCTCCGAGGAGCAGCTGGCCGGCGAGTGGATCCGGGACAACATCCCCGACACCCCCGTGGTCGGCTACATCGCCGGCTTCGAGGCCCCCGAGGGCAAGCAGATGGGCCACGCCGGTGCCATCGTCAAGGAGGGTGGTCCCGGTGGGGAGTCCGCGGCGGAGAAGAAGGAGATCCTCGAGAGCTACGGCATCTCCGTCGCCATGAACCCCTCCGAGGCCGCGCAGCTGATGATCCAGCACCTGAGCTGATCCGCGTGCAGACCGCCGCCGCCCTCTCCGCCACCGCCGAGGCGGGGGTGGCGGCCGTGGAGGCCGCGGACGCCGTCGCGGCGCAGCTGGCCACCACCTTCGAGGTCCCGGAGAGCCCCGCGGGCATCGAGGTGTCCGCGCCCACCGCGGCGCCGGCGACGGGTCCGCCGCGCTGTGACCTGGTCGTGGTGACCGTCACCCCGGAGCATCACGACCACCTCGGTGATGTCATCGCCGCCGTGGAGGCCCGGCTTGAACCCGGCGCCCTGCTCGGGGCCGTGGCCGTCGGCGTGGTCGGCCCCGGCACCGAGGTGGAGGAGGGACCGGGGGTGGCGGTGTGGGCCCTGGCCGCCCCCGGTGGGTGGGTCCAGCCCTTCCGGGCCTGGACCCTGCACCCCGCCAGCGGTGGGGTGACCGTGGCCGGCTGGCCCGACACCGAGCCCGACGACGTCGTCCTGCTGCTCGCCGACCCCCACAGCTTCCCCGCGGCGCAGGTCACCGAGCGGATGGCTGCGCGTCGCCCGGGGCTGACCATCGTGGGCGGCATGGTGTCGGGGGGTGTGGGTGCCAGCCGGCTCGCCGTTGACGGGCAGGTCCACGACGAGGGCGCCGTCGGCGTGGTCCTCAGGGACGTGCCCATGACCACGGTGGTGTCCTCGGCCTGCCGCGCGATCGGCCGTCCCGTCACCGTCACCGAGGCCGAGGGCGACGCCGTGCTCGCGCTGGCCGGGGAGCCCGCCACCGCACACCTCGACCGGGTGCTCTCCGGACTCGGGTCCGAGGACCTCGCCCTGCTCGAGCAGGGCGGGTTGCAGCTCGGCATCGTCGTCGACGAGGTGGCCGACGCCTACGGCTCCGGGGACTTCCTGCTGCGCGGCGTGCTCGGCATCGACGCGGATCGTGGGGCCATCACCGTCGGTGACCACGTCCCCGGCGGCAGCACCGTGCAGTTCCACCTCCGTGATCCCGTCCAGGCGGGCATCGATCTCACGGCGCAGCTGCGACGGGTGGCGGCCGAGGTGGCGACGCCCGTCGCAGGGGCGCTGCTGTTCACCTGCCTCGGGCGCGGCCGTGGGCTGTTCGGCGTGGCCGACCACGACGCCCGTGCCGTGGCCTCCCGCCTCGGTGTCGAGGTGGCGGGAGCACGGTGTGACGGCGAGCTCGGCCCCGCAGGAGCGCGCAGCGCTCTGCACGGGTTCAGCGCCGTCGTCGTGACGTTCCACGGCACCGAGGAGGGCGTAACCAGCTAGAAACGATCACGACACTGCCGGGAGACACCTGCCCGCGAGGATCACGCTCCGCGGGTGGGGCGTCCCACCCGGACGGACGGTGCGTCCCACCGGCCCCGCAGGTCACCGCCGGTGTCCCCTGCAGGACCGATGGCCCAGGAAGCGCTACCCCGGCCCGTGGTGGTCGGATCATCGAGGAGGACGATGTGAAGCTCGTCACGGCGATCGTGAAGCCGCACAAGCTCGACGAGGTCAAGGAGGCCCTGCAGGAGCTCGGCGTCCAGGGCCTGACGGTCTCGGAGGTCCGCGGCTACGGCCGGCAGCGGGGCCACAACGAGATCTACCGCGGTGCGGAGTACACCGTCGAGTTCGTGCCCAAGGTCAAGCTGGAGATCCTGGTCGACACCCCCATGGTCGAGGAGGCCGTCGACGCGGTCGTCAAGGCCGCGCAGACCGGTCAGGTCGGCGACGGCAAGGTGTTCGTCACCGATGTCGAGCGCATCGTGCGGATCCGCACCGCCGAGCAGAACGTCGAAGCGCTCTGAGCGAGGGTCCCACCGCCGTCGGGAACCGGCCGGAGCACGCGGATGCTCCGGCCGGCCTGCGGCTGAAGGGGACCTGGCAGCACCTGATCGATGACGGCCCGGCCCCGGGGCGGGCCTGGTGCCGGGCAGCGACCGCCGCGGTGGACGGGATCCTCACCGAACTCGCCGGGCCGTGGGTCGCGCAGCACCGCCTCGCCGTGGTCGCCGTCGGCGGCTACGGACGCCGTGAGCTGTGCCCGGCCTCCGACATCGACCTGCTGCTCCTCCACGACCGCCTCGACACCGAGGTGCTGGAGCAGGCCGTCCGCGCCATCGTGTACCCCCTGTGGGATGCGGGGCTGGAGGTCGGCTACGCCGTCCGCGATCGGCGCGAGGCGCTGACCGCCGTCGACGACGTCGACACGGCCACGGCGATGCTCGACCTCAGGACCGTCGCGGGCGAGGCGGCCTTCGTCCAACTGGTCCGCACCGAGGTGATCCGTCGCCTGCGACGGCGCCCACACCGGTTCCTCGCGGAGCTGCGGCGGGCTGACAACGCCCGCCGGGGGCGGGCCGGTGACGCCGCGGAGGTCCTCGCCCCCCACCTCAAGGACGGAGCCGGGGGGCTGCGCGACGTGCAGTCGCTGCGGTGGTCGGCCGGTGCCCTGGTGGGGACCGTGGGCCTGGACCCCCTGGTGCCCGCCGGCTACCTCGGCGCCCCCGATCGGCCCCGGATCTCCGCCGCCGAGGACCGGCTGCTGGCGGTGCGCGTCGCGCTGCACCTCGTCGCGTTGCAGGGTGCCCGCAAGCCCGATGTCCTGCGCCTCGACCTCCACGACGAGGTGGCCACGGTGCTCGGCTACGAGGACGGCGCCGACCACGACCTCGCGCCCCACCGGTTACTCCGCGACGTCTTCCTCGCCGCGCGGACCATCGACCACGTGCACCGTCGGGCGTGGGCCCTGATCGATGCCGACGTGGCCCGCGGGCGGCGCCGGCTGGGCCGGCCGACGCAGCGGGAGGTGGGTGGCTTCGAGCTGGTGGACGGGGTGCTCCGGATCCCGGTGGAGGCGGCGATCGACGCGCCGGGCCTGCCGGCGCGTCTGCTGGAGGCCCTGGCGGATACCGGCGCGGTGCTGGACCGTGGCAGCGCGGCGCGGCTGCGCCACCACAGCGGTCAGGGGGACGCCGGTGCCGTGTGGCCCTGGACCTCCACCTGCCGCTCCGCGCTCATCGGTGTGCTGCAGCGCGGGCACGTCGCGCTGCCGGCCCTGGCCGAGCTGGACGAGGTCGGTGTGTGGACGGCGTGGCTGCCGGAGTGGGAGCCGCTGCGCGGACGGGCCCAGCGCAACCCCTACCACCGCTACGCCCTGGACCGGCACGCCTGGCACGCCGCGGCCGAGCTCGGGGAGCTGGTGCGTCGCGAGGCCTGGGCGGCGGAGACCCTGCTGGCGGTGGAGGACCGGGAGGCGCTGTTCCTCGGCACCCTGCTCCACGACGTCGGAAAGGTGCTGGGGGAACCCCACGCTCAGACCGGGATGCCCCTGGCGGCGGCCCTGGCCCGGCGCATGGGTGCCGGCGAGGCGACCATCGCGCGGATCACGCGGATGGTCCGCCTGCACCTGCTGCTGCCCGATGTGGCGCAGAAGCGGGACGTGACCGACCCGGCCCTGGTCGCCGAGGTCGCGGGTCGGGTCGGGGACCGCTCGATGCTGGCGATGCTGCACCTGCTGGCGGTGGCCGACGGGCGGGCCACCGGACCGACCTCGTGGAGCGCCTGGACCGGCTCCCTCGTGGAGAGCCTCGTGACGAAGGTGAACGCCGTGTTCGACGAGACCGATCCCGATGACGCCGCCGGCGGTGCGGTGGAGACCGCCCGTGCCGCCCAGGAGCTGGCGCCGGAGCTCGGCGCGGACGCCGAGCTGGTGCGCGCCCACCTGTCCCTGCTGCCACGACGCTACGCGGCGGCCGTGTCCCCGCGGGCCGTGGTGCGTCACGCGTTGATGGCCGCTGGGGCGCTCGGCCCCACGGACGTGCGGACCCGGGTCACCCCGGGCGAGGATGATCCCGAGGGTCATGTCGGCCTCGATGAACTGGACGTGGTCGCGCTCGATCATCCCGGCTGGTTCGCGAAGGTGGCCGGGGTCGTGGCCCTGCACGGTGGCTCGATCGTCGGCGCCGACGCCTTCGCCCGCGAGGACGACCTGGCCATCGACACCTTCAAGGTCGCACCCCCCGAGGGCGCCGGCGGGTCGTGGTGGGCACGGGTCGAGGGCGATCTCGACGACGTCGCCGGGGGCAGGCTGGCCGTGCGCGCCCGGGTGCTGCGCAAGGCCAAGGCCGAGCGTCCGCGGCTGGCCAAGGTGCCGGCGGTGGAGACCAAGGTCCTGGTCAGCGACGACCACGCCGGACGGGCCACCATCATCGAGGTGCGGACCCAGGACCGGCTCGGGGTGCTCTACGCCATCGCCACCGCCCTTGCGGAGCTGGAGCTGGACATCGTCATGGCCCGGGTGCAGACCATGGGCCACGAGGTCACCGACGTGTTCTACCTGCGGGACGGCGACGGCACGCCCCTGAGCCCCGACCACATCGCGGAGCTGGAGCTCGCCGTGCTGGGCGCCATCGCGGAGCTGTAACCCCGCGCCGCCCTGGTCC
>SKTN01000352.1 GCA_007117945.1 Nitriliruptoraceae bacterium
CACCACCCCCAACAGCCCGGATCAGCACCATCCACCACCGGCCCCGCCCGCTTGCCCGCTCAGGGGTAGACCACACCGACCTGCACGAGCCGCCACACGCCGTCGAGCCGGGCGAGCACGACGGTGACCTCCCAGCCGACCACAGCGAGGTCGCTCACCTCGGACGGCACCTCGACCGGCCCCACGTCGCCGAACCACAGCCGGCCGTCCTCGACGCGGCTGATCGGCAGGTGGTCCTCGATCCAGTCCTCGTCCGGGATCTCGTCGGGGTGCCCCGGCAGCCGGGTCGCCTGCGCTGCGAGGAACAGCTGGTGGCTGAGCTCGTCGGCCCGCGGCAGGTCCCGTCCGGCGGTCGCGGCACACTCCCGTGCCACCTCGGCGGCATCGGTGTCCACGTACCCCTGCTCGGCCAGCCACCCCGCCAGCCGTTTGGTGACGGTGCCGGCGTCCTTGAGCTGCTGCTTGGACGCGAGGACCTTGCGGATCATGAAGTAGCCCAGGAACTCGCCGTAGTGCTCCACGACCCGGTCCGGACCACATAGCCGGGTGAACGCCTCATCGTCGCCGGCGTCGAACGCCTCCTGCCACGCCTGGGCATCCTCACCGGACAGCGACTGGTAGCCGTAGCCGTTGAGGCAGTGGCGCAGCAGGTCGATGATGTCCTCGTAGCGACCGAAGGTCGACGCCGCCAGCCGCTCACGTTGGGCCGACAGGAACTCGGCCAGCACAGCATCGATCGACGGCACCGGCGACACGTGGTCGTCAGCATCCGACGTGAGCGCACCGAACAGCGGCACCACCTCGGCATCGGCGCCCTCCGCAGCCCCCTCATCTGCGCCGCCGGCACCACTACCGAGGCTGGCAGAGCTGTCGTCGAACCGCATCCGGAACGTCCACCCCTCGAAGCTCGCCACCAGCCGACCGAACGCGTCCCAGGCCAGGCGGCGCCCGTCGATCACCACCGACGGCTCCGGCACCGCGTCGTCCCCGGACCAGTCGATGCGGCCCGCGACCTCGTCACCCGCGATGGTCCACGCGCTCCCGGCGACCTGCACGCCGAACGCGTTCGGCTCGAGGTAGGCCCGTGAGACCTCTTGCTGCACGACCTGGCGCAGCTGCGCGAGGACCGCCTGCGGGTCGGCGTCGTGCTCGCCGTGGACCTGGAACCGGAACCCGTCACCGGGAGGCTGGTCGGCCTCCTCCGCCTCGGCGCTCATGACGCCCGACGGCGCCCAGATCAACCGGTACCGGACACGCACCCCGCGCCCGTCGGCCGCACGCACCGTCTCCACCGGCGGCGGGTCGGGCAGCGACGGCCAGCCCGTGCGCGCACTCAGCGACGCGTTCACACACCGGTCGCACAGCTGCGTGTCACCGAGACGCGTGCGGGCATCCTGCCGACCACAGTTCGCGCACCGTGGGAACCGCCCATCCGTCATCCGAGCTCCCCCGGTCCGACGCCGTCACCTGGCCGCCGAACCTACTGCAGCACCCCGTCCGCGAGTCCCGCCACCCGGCCCCACTGCTGGGATCGGACCCGTCCCGCCACCGGTGAGCGTGGCACTCGCATCGACAGGGGCCCCACGAGGGCACGGCATCGGTGCTGATCGCAACGGTAGGTTCGGCCTGGGTGGGGCTCAGGCGGGTACTGGCGCCGGTACGGATGACGACCGTGTCAGGCACGCCTGGAGGAGGCACCGTCATGCGACGCCACGATCAGGACACCATCCGCTGGCGCATGCACTTCCAGTCGCCTCGGCCGGCGGTCTACCGGGCCTTGACCACCAGCGACGGAAGGGAGTCCTTCTGGGCGGAACGGGCCCCTGCTGCTGAGGGCATGATCGCCTTCGAGTTCATCAACGGCGTCCGTGAGTGCTCGCCGATCCTCGAGGAGGAACCTGAGCGTCTGTTCGTCATCCGCTACTTCGGCGCTGAGGTCAGATTCGAACTCGAAGAGCCACACGACGGGGGCACGGACCTCACACTGACGACGACGGGGTTCCTGAGCGAGGATCGAGAGGAGCTGCTGGCTGGCTGGCTGAACGTCCTCTTCCCGTTGAAGGCCGCGGTGGATCACGGGATCGATCTGCGCAACCATGATCGCTCACGCACCTGGGACGACGGCTGGGCCGATCAGTAGGACGGGTCGCTCGCGGGCGTGGCTACCACCAACCGGCCCGCATGCTCGTGGCAGCGACTCCGCGGTTGGACTGTCACTCGTCCTCGGATGCTGTGGGGGGATCCCCGGTGGGGAACGCCTCGATCTGCACGGTGATGGGAACGGCTCCCGGTGCAGCGGCATCCGGCAGGTCGCGGCCGAACTGCTGCTCGCGGAAGCGGTCGACGACCGCGACGAGTTCGGTCGTCATCTCCTCGAGCTCCTCGCGGGTGAGCCGCATCCGAGCGGTGAGCTCCGCGGTCGCGTTGGCCCACTCCCGGCCCCATCGCGGCCCCTGGCGGTGCCATCGCTGCAGGCGCTCGACGCGGGCGCGGATCACCTCATCGAGCAGGTACAGCGCGTCCTCGCGGGTGCTGTCCCGCTGCAGCATGTCGAAGCCCTCGAGGGTGTAGCCCCCCTTGGCCGGCTGCCAGTAGCGGTCACGGGCGCTGCCCAGCTCGGGTGCCTCCTCGATCAGCCCGTGTTTCGCGAGTTCGCGCAGGTGGTAGCTCGTGAGGCCACTGCTCTCGTCGACCAGCCGACCGAGCTCTGACGCCGTCGAGGGCCCATGCTCGATGAGCAGCTCGACCAGCTGGAACCGCAGGGGGTGGGCGAGTGCTCGCAGCGCTGCAGCGTCCAGCACGCGCCCCGATACCGCCGGGTTGCCGTCGTGCTCGGTACCGGTCCCGTCCGGCCGCTCTTCCACGGGGTGCTCCTCGCCGGGCGTCGACCACCGAGCAGCCGACACGCACTACAAGTCCAGATTTGCAAATTTCTATTTGCAAAGGCCCCCTTGCGGTGTAGGGTGGCACCGCAAGGAGATCTTTGCATTCACCGTACCCGACGGCCGCACCGTGCCGGCTGATCGGCGGCCAGGAGCAGCGCGATGCATCCGGACCAGCTCCACCAACTCGCCACCCTGCGGCACCGTGAGACCGTCAGCGCCGCTGCGCAGTACCGGGACCGTCGCGCCGCACGACGTCGGGCACGACCCGGCTCTCCGCGCTCCACGACCCGAGGCAGACGCACCGGGTCTCGACGTCGGCAGCAGCCCGACCCAGGCACGGCTCGGTCGCCACGGAGCTTCCACCGCCTGTGGCGATCGGCGAGCGCCTCGAACCTGGCAGACGGCATCCTGTTCGCCGGTCTTCCGGTGCTCGCCACCCAGGTCACGGACTCCCCCGTGCTGATCGCAGGTGTGGCTGTGGCGTTGCTCCTGCCGATGACCTGTCTGCGCTCCCGGCCGGGGTCATCGCTGACCGCTTCGACGGGCGTCAGGTCCTGTTCGTGGGAAACCTCATGCGGGTCTTCGGCCTCGGTGTGGTGCTGGTCGCGGTGCTGACCGGTGAACTGGGCCTGGCCGCGATCTACACGGTGGCCGCCATCACCGGCAGCAGCGAGATCCTCGTGGACACCACGGCGCAGACCGTCGTCGTCGAACACGTCGCGCCCGGCGACCTCCCGGGCGCCAACGCGAGGCTCGGGGGAACCCAGGTGGTGATGAACGACGCGATCGGCGCCCCGATCGGCAGCTTCCTCGCGGGCGCCGGCGCCGGGATCGCCTTGGGTGTCCCCGCCCTGCTGTTCGCACTCGCCGCCCTCGTGATCCGTCGGTTGCCGATCGCCGCTCCCATCCGCAAGGTCCGGACCGGGCCGGTCATGACCGGACGGCGCACAGACGTCGCCGTGGGCGTGCGCTACCTGACCGACCACCCGGTCCTCGATCGCGTGGCGGTGGCGAACGCGGCATCCAACCTCGGCAGTGCCGCGTTCTTCGCGGTCTTCGTCCTCTTCGTCGTGGATGCGCTCGACCTGCCGACAGCGACCTACGGCTGGTTCCTCGCCGCGGTGGCCCTCGGCGGTCTCGCGGGCAGCCTCGCCGCCAGCCGGATCATCGCTGCCCTCGGACACGCCGCCACGTTCAAGGCGGTCGCCCTCGGCGCGATCGCCGTCTTCGGCGTGGCGAGCGCCACGAGCAGTGCGACGGTCGTGGCCGTTGCGCTCGCCCTGCTCGGTGCCGGCGCGCTGGTCTCGAACATCGCCACCCGGGTCCTGCGCCAGACGCTCGTGCCCAGCGCGTTACTCGGTCGTGTCACCGCGACGATGGCGCTCGTCGCCCTCAGCGCCACCCCCATCGGCGCGATGCTGGGCGGGGTGACCGCCGAACTGGCAGGTGTGCGAGCCGCGGGAGTGGTGGCCGCTGCGGCCCACGTGGCCGCCGTGCTCCTGCTCGTGCCGGTGACCGCCGATGCGATCGCCGCGGCTCACGCGGACGAGCAGGGCACCGCGAGCGGGCTCGACGGCCAGACCGACGCCCTCCCATCCACCTCGGGGGCCGGCGGCTCACGCCTTCACGCGTGACCCGTCACGGGAGGGAACCCGGGCCAGCGAGGGGACGACGGAGGGCCCAGAGAGGAGCGAGCGACAGCGGACCCGTACCGGCAGGCCCTGAGGACCGACCCGCCGACACCCGGAACACACGCAGCCCCTTACGGCAGAGGGGACGCAGGAGAACGACGGCGAACTCCCGACGCCGCCACCTACCTCAGAGCGGGAAGGTGACGGTCGGGACAGCGCGCCATGAGGAGGCCCGACATGCAGTACGAGTACCTACTGGCACAGGAAGCCGTCGACCAATACCGCCGTCGGCACACCGCGGAAGCAGCGACCCGTCGTCGGCAGCTGCGGCAGGCACGGCGCGAGGGCAGGGCGCGGCGTCAGCGACCGTGGGCGCGGCTGGCTGCTGCATCCCGTCGCTGGTCCGAGCGGCCGAGCTCCGCACCCCGCGCAGCAACCCGCGACGGCAGCGGCTCGTGACGACGGGCACCCCTGACAGCTCGAGTGCCTGCGAGGCCGCCAGACCCGGCCCCGGCAGCCATCACCGCTCACGCGCCGGCGCGAGGGTGTCCGGACCCCCCCGGCGGATACCTCAGCGACATCCTCGCGTGACCGGAACTGCCAGCGGCTGTGACGGCTCAGCTCACCAGCCCGGTCGAGTGGCACCCGCGGCGCCGCGTTCGGCGCGAGCTGACCAGCTGGGTCCATGGTCGAGGTTCCGACATCGATCGCCCCAGAACTCCTTGTCGAGATCGAGGCCGACGCCGCCGTCGAGTGACGCGGCCG
>SKTN01000168.1 GCA_007117945.1 Nitriliruptoraceae bacterium
AGCCGGTGCTCGGCCTCGCTCATGTCCACCTCACTCCACGAGCAGTTGGACGTCGATGTCCTGACCCTCGGCGACGTCCTCGACCTCCTCGCCGAGCACGGCGAGGCCGTCGGCGCGGGCGATCGAGCTGACCACATGGGAACCCTGGTGGCCCGTCGGTGTCGCCAGCCAGCCCTGCTGGTCGCGGGTCAAGCGCACCCGCAGGAAGGCGCGTTTGCCCCGCGGTGCCTTCAGCGGCTCGGCGGCACGGGCGCGGACCACGGGCCGCTGGACGTCGCGTCGTCCCTGCAAGGAGCGGATGACGGGCCTGACGAACACCTCGAAGGACACGAAGGCGGAGACGGGGTTGCCCGGCAAGCCGATGATGGGGCAGCCGGCGATCCGTCCCCTGATCTGGGGCATACCGGGCTTCATCGCGACCTTCGCGGTGGCCACCTCGCCGAGCTGACCGATCACCTCCGGTAGGAGGTCACGGGTGCCGGCGCTGGCGCCGCCGGTGCACACGATGAGGTCCGCATGCCCGAGGCTGGTGTCGAGCACGTAACGCAGGGCCTTGCGGTCGTCGCGGACGATCCCGGCGCTGAAGGGCACGGCTCCGGCGGCGCGCACCATCGCCGCCAGCATCGGCCCGTTCACGTCGCGGATCTGGCCCGGCAGCGGCTCCTTGTCCGCGGGCACGAGCTCGTCCCCGGAGGAGATCACCACCACCCGGGGGGGCGGGATGCAGCGCACCCGTGACACCCCGGCCGCCGCCAGGACACCGAGGTCGGCGGGCGCGAGGCGACGGCCCTTCGACAGCAGAGCCTGGCCCGGTCGCAGATCCTCCCCGGGGCCACGCACGTGCTCGCCGGCGCCGACGGCCCGGTAGATGCGGACGTCGGCCCCCCGCGACGAGGTCACCTCCACCGGCACCACGGCGTCCGCGCCCGGCGGCATGGGCGCGCCGGTCATGATGCGCACGCACCGGCCCGGTCGGATCGTCGGCAGATCCTGCACACCCGCCGCCACCTCACCGTCGACGCCCAGGCTGACGGGCTCGTCGGCGTCCGCCCGGCGGATGTCCCTGGCGATCACGGCGTAGCCGTCCATGGCGGCGTTCGCGAACGCCGGCACGGAGACCTCACTGGTCGTGTCGTCGGCCAGCACCAGTCCGAGGGCGTCCGCCAAGCGCAGTTCGATGGGCTCGGGCGGGGCGAGCAGACCCAGGATGGCGTCGAGGTGCTCCTCGACGCTGACGAGCTCCGAGAGGTCGGTGACCTCGTGCCGTCCGTGCCCGACGAACCGGCTCACGCGTCCGCCGGACCGGCGACATCGAGGTCACCATCATCGATGCGGTGGAGCAGTTCGCGCAGCCAGGGCACCAGCGCGGGCGCGAGGTCCGCGCGGCGCAGGGCGAGCTCCACGTTGGCCTGGAGGTAGCCGAGCCGGTCCCCGGTGTCGAAGCGCGGGACATCCAGGGTCAGCCCGACGATCGGCTCGTCAGCCGCGAGGTGCTCCAGGGCGTCGGTGAGCTGGATCTCCC
The DNA here is from genome assembly GCA_007117945.1 of Nitriliruptoraceae bacterium. Classification (GTDB taxonomy): domain Bacteria; phylum Actinomycetota; class Nitriliruptoria; order Nitriliruptorales; family Nitriliruptoraceae; genus T1Sed10-7. The sequence continues at coordinate 1,523 of SKTN01000168.1, forward strand.
CACCGCGGCCGGGTGGCAGGTCCTCCAGCACGCTGAAGATGGTGCCCGGGAGCACGTAGCGCCCGATCACCGCCAGGTTGGAGGGCGCGTCTGCCGGGTCCGGCTTCTCCACCAGGCCGCTGATGAGATGCTCGCCGGGCTGCTCCCCGGGCTCGACGGTCGCGATGCCGTACATGCTGGCCTGCTCCGGCTGGACCTCGAGCAGCGCCACGACGGGTCGCCCGGTGCGCTCGTGCACCGCGATCATCCGCTGGAGGAAGTCGGACCCGGGGTCCACGATGTCATCACCGAGCAGGACGGCGAAGCTCTCGTCCACCCCGACGTGCGCCTTGGCCTGGAGCACCGCGTGGCCGAGACCGAGCGCCTCGCCCTGCCGTGTGCTGTGGATCCGGGCCAGGCCGGCGAGGTCTCGGACCGCGGCGAGCTCCGCATCCTTGCCCTTGGCCGCGAGCTCGGCCTCCAGGTCGAGCCGACGGTCGAAGTGGTCCTCCATCGACGACTTCCCCATGGCGGTCACCAGGAGCACGTCGTCGAGGGCGCAGCGTGCGCACTCCTCGATGAGCAACTGCAGCGCCGGGGTGTCCACCACCGGTAGCAGCTCCTTGGGGACGGACTTGGTCACCGGTAGGAACCGGGTCCCGAGTCCGGCGACGGGCAGGACGGCTTTGCTGACCACGTGCGCTCCTTCGTCCGACTCGAGACTACCCACGTCGGCGTGGCCGATGGCAGGCGTAGGCTCGTCCGACCGCACCGCGACGCCACGAGCGAGGCACCGTGGACGCCACCACCAAGCACCGGCTGCGTGCTGCCACCCGGGCCGCGCGCGCCGCGCTGTCCACCGAGCAGCGGGCACAGGCCTCGGCACGCATCGTGGAACGCCTCGCCGGCCTCCCCGAGGTGCGGCGCGCCCGTAGCGTCCTGCTCTACGCCGCGGTGGCGGAGGAGGTCGACCTGGCCACCCTGGTCCCACGCCTGCACGCGGCCGGCGCCCGCACCCTGTTCCCCCGGGTGCGGGGCCTCGAGCTCGACCTGGTGGCCGTCTCGGACCTGCACCGGCTGCAGCTCGGCTACCGCGGGGTCCGGGAGCCGGGCGGGCCGTCCATCGATCCCGCCGTCCTCGACGTGGCGCTGCTGCCCGGCCTGGCCTTCGACCCGCGGGGCGGGCGGCTGGGTTCCGGTGGCGGCCACTACGACCGCCTCCTCGCACGGCTGCCGCAGCAGGTGGTGCGGATCGGTGTCGGTTTCACCTGCCAGGTGGTGCCCCAGGTGCCCCGCCTGGCCCACGATGAGCCGGTCCAGCTGGTGGTTACCGAGACCGCGGTGCACCGCGCCGACCGCGGCGGCACCGGCTGAGCGCTTGCGCTGACTCCCACGGTAGGGCATCATCAGCACTCACGGATCGAGAGTGCTAACGCCGCCGCTCCCAGGGGTCACGGGCTCCCGCGGCGACCACCTGCGCCGGGTCCGTTGCCGGAGCAAGGTGCCGCACGTGCCTGCGGCCGTCAGACGGAGCGTGGAGATGCCCACCTACGAGTACGCGTGTCGCAGCTGCGGGGAGCACCTCGAGGTGGTGCAGTCCTTCCGCGACGATCCCCTCACCGAGTGCCCCGCCTGCCAGGGTCAGCTGCGCAAGGTGTTCAGCGCCGCGGGCATCATCTTCAAGGGTTCCGGCTGGCACGTGAAGGACTACGCGTCCTCCTCCTCGCGCGCCTCGGGCGGCTCGGGCTCCTCGGGTGAGCGCAGCTCCTCGGAGGGTGACTCCGGCGGCTCCTCGGACAGCGAGCGCTCCTCGGACAGCAAGAGCGCCGAGAGCAAGAGCGGCTCGAGCTCGTCCTCGTCCTCCGACGCCGGCTCCGGCTCCGGCGAGGCCGCCTCCGCCTGAGAGCACCGGGCTGTCCACAGGTCCGAGCGAGCCCGTCGCCGCGCGGGCCGCGGGACGTGCTGCACTGCAGCCATGTCCCGATCCGTCGCCCGACCGACCCGTCCCGCCTCGCTGGCGGGTCCGCCCCTGCGGCTGCCGCCGATGCTGGACGCCGTGGCTGAGCGGTGGTGGGCCGCCACCCCGCGCACCCGGCTGCTGCTCGGCCTCCTCCTCGTGATCGTCGTGCTCGCGGCCGGGGTGGGCCACCTCGCCGCAACGCCCTACGGCCATCCCACCACGGTGCTGGTGGCCGCGCACGACCTGCACCCCGGGCAGCGGCTGGAGGCCCAGGACCTGCGCCGGCGGACGGTCCCCGCCGACCTGGTCCCCGACGGCGCCCTCGAGGCGGCGCAGGGCGTGCTCGCCTCGGCGCTGCCGGCAGGGGCCATCGCCACGGACCGCCACCTCGGTGAGGGCGGCTGGGCAGCCGGGCTGGCAGACGGCCGTGCCGCGGTCGCCGTGCCGTCGGAGCGGCTGCCGGCGCTGACGGCGGGCACCCGGGTGCAGCTGGTCGCCGCGGACCATGACGGGCGCGGCGTGGTCCTCGGCAGCGACGCCGTGGTGCTGGCCTCCGAGCTCGAGGAGGTGTGGTTCGCCGTGGACGCCAACGACGCCGTCGCGATCACCGCCGCGGGGCAGGCCGGGGCCCTCGCGGTGGTCGTGTTGCCACCGTGAGCCCGCGCGCCGCGATGGCCTCTGCCTCCCGCGCGAGCTCACGCGCCATGCGGGGGAAGATCAGCCCGTGGAAGGGCAGCAGCACACCCCAGTACAGCCGGCCCCACAGGCCGCGTGGGTGGAAGCGGGCACGTTGCAGCAGCCGGCTCCCGCTGCCCTCAGCCTCGATCCGGAACTCCAGCCAGGCCTCGCCGGGGACCTTCATCTCCGCTTTGAGCCGGAGCAGGTGCGGGCGCTCGATGGCCTCCACGCGCCAGAAGTCGACGACCTCGCCGACGGAGAGGTCCACCGGGTGGCGTCGGCCACGGCGCAGGCCGATCCCGCCGACGAGCTTGTCCATGATGCCCCTCAGCTCCCACATCCACCTCGCCGTGTGGTAGCCGCGGGTCCCCCCGATGGCGGACGCTGCGGCGAACAGCGCCTCGGGCGGTGCAGCGGCGACCGCCGTGCGCTCGTCCGCGAAGACGGTGCCACCGGCCCAGCCGGGATCGTTGGGCTGCGGATCCTCGGGACCTCGCGGCGTGGCATCGGTGCCGCGCTGGCGGGCGGCGCCGCCGGCGCTGGCCCAGGTGGTGGCGACGTCGAGGTCCTGGATGCGGGTCAGCGCCAGGCGCAGGGCCTCGGCGGCGGGGATGGTCGTGCGGGGCAGGTCCCGCTGGAAGTGGTCGTCGGTGACGACCACCTCGTTGACCAGACTGTCGACCAGGGGACGGGCCAGACCCGTGGGCAGCGGGGTCACCAGCCCGATCCACAGCGAGGACAAGCGCGGGGTGAGCACCGGGACGGGCAGGATCACGCGCCGTCGGAGACCCGCCACCTCGGCGTAGGTCTGCATCAGCTCCGCGTAGGTGAGGACGTCCGGCCCCCCGATCTCGTAGACCTGGCCGGCGGCGCGGTCGTGCTCGATGACATCGCACAGGGCGGTCAGGACGTCACGCACGGCCACGGGCTGGCACCGGGTCGACACCCACCTCGGGGTGGTCATCACCGGCAGCACCTCGACGAGGTGGCGCAGCATCTCGAAGGAGGCGCTGCCCGAGCCGATGATGATCGCGGCCCGGAGTTCGGTCACGGGGACCGGACCCGACGCCAGGATCCGACCCACCTCCTGGCGTGAGCGCAGGTGGTCGCTGAGGGCCTCATCGTCCTCACGTCCGAG
>SKTN01000119.1 GCA_007117945.1 Nitriliruptoraceae bacterium
ACGTCCAGGCGGTAGTAGCGCCGGGTGAGCAGGTCCAGGACGATCCCGCCGAGGCCTTCGGGATCGTCGGCCAGGCGCCCGAGGAGCAGCGGGGCCAGGGGCGTGGGGAAGGCCACCACGGCCGCGCGATGGCGGCGGTGGATCGTCGGGTGGAGCTCCGGGCGGCGCAGTGCGGTCAGGTGGCGCTGGACCTTGGCCAGCTCCGCACGCTCGGCCTCCTCGATCTCGATCGCCTCGAACAGCCGGTAGCGCACCTCCCGGGCCAGGTCGGCGACCTGGGGCTGGGTCCGCACGGTGGCCGACACCAGGCGGTCGAGGACCCGGCGGGCCGTGGTGCCGGGCCCGCTGTAGGGGTCGATGCCCTGCTCGAGCCAGCGCTGCAGCATCGGCACGATCGCCGGCACCTGCTCAGCGACGTGGTGCTGGGCGCGGAAGATCCAGTACAGGGCCTCCTCGAGGGCCGGCGTGCGCTCACGGTCGTGCACGTCGTAGTGGGCCAACGCACGGTCCAGATCGGACAGGAACCGCGCGGGCAGGCCCTCCCCACCGGTGTCGATCGTGCGCATGTAGGCGTGGAGGTGCTCCTCTGGGCTGCGGACCAGCAACGGATCGTCGGCGTCCTCGTCCTGGTCGCGATGGGCACGGAACAGCGCCCGGAGATCGGCGAAGACCTCGAGCACGCTGATCTCCGCGCGCAGCACCGTCGCCGCGCGCTGTCCGTCGGTCAGTGCGGCGGTGGCGATCTCCCGGGCCCGCGCCGGTGCGAGCTCGAAGCCCTGGACGAACCGGCGCACCTCGGCCAGGTCGCTGCAGCGCGTGGTCACGGGATCGTCACCGGGCGCCTGCACGGTGGTCGGGAAGTCGAGCCGCTCCCGGGTGACGCGGGGACGACGGCTGGAAAGGGGGTCGAGCTCGACCAGGGGGTCACCGGCACCCACCTGGACGTTGGTGCCGCTGAGCACGTGGCGGACACGGCCGTCGAAGGGTGCGGGCACGGCCCGCTCCATCTTCATGCTCTCGAGCACCGCGAGGGGATCCCCGGCCGCGACCTTCTGGCCGGCGGTGACGGGCACGGCCACCAGGACGCCGGGAGCGGGTGCACGGACCACACCGCCATCGCGGCGCCGCAGCCGGTGGGGCACCCCGTCCACCTCGACGAGGTGGTCACCGCCCTGGACCGAGGAGATCACCGACACCGACCGGCTACCGACCTCGACGCGGCTCTGGTAGTGGCCGAGGCGGTTCACGGTCAGCTCGACCAGGGCACCGTCCACGGTGAGCTGGTACTGGCGCCGCCCGGTGCGCAACACCTCGATGGCGTAGTCGTGGCCGGCGTGGACCAGCTCGATCGTGCGCCCCACCCCGGCGGCGATCCGCGGCCGCCCCCGGGCGGCCGAACCCAGCAGCTGCGCCTGGTCGAAGCGCTCCTCGGCGTCGGCGGCATCCACGGCGGCCAGCAGCACGGCGAGGTCGGCGTGCTGGGCCCCACCGAGGTCCCCCGCTTGCACGACCCGGTCGATCCAGCGGGTGTCGTAGCTGCCGGTGAGCAGCTCGGGACGGCTGAGGAGATCGAGGAGGAAGCCCTTGTTGGTGGTGCCCCCGTCCAGGGCGATGGCCAGGTTGGACAGGGCCAGGGAGAGGCGGACCCGCGCCTCCTCACGGTCGCGGCCCCAGGCCACGACCTCGCCGATCGTGGGGTCGGTGTGGACCGCCAGGTCGTCACCCTCGGTGACCCCGGTGTCCACCCGGATCCCCGGACCCGTTGGCAGCTGCAGCAGTTCGATGCGCCCGGGTGCCGGGCTGAGCGCGGCGTCGGCGTCCTCGGCGTTGAGGCGCACGGAGATGGCGTGGCCACGGGAGGTGGGCGGGCTGCCCTCCAGCCGTCCCCCGGTGCCGAGCTGGAGCTGGAGCTTCGCGAGGTCGAGGCCGGCGGTCGACTCGGTGATGCCGTGCCCCAGCGGCACGCCCACACTGATCCGCAGCAGGGCGGCGTGGGGGCGCTGATCGACCCGCACGAAGGTGACCGTGGCCGCACCCGCGAAGCCCGAGAGGGTGAGCAGCCGCTCTGCGGTGGCCCGCAGCGCGTCGAGGTCGACACCCGCGCGGGAGGCCGTGGCGGACTCCACCAGCACCTTCTCCGTGCGCCGTTGCAGGGTGCCGTCGTGCACGTCGACGGCCCAGGCGGTGCCACGGCCATCGGCCAGGGTCAGCACGTCCAGGGAGCGGTGGAACAGCCCTGCGACCGCGTCCTCCTCCACCAGGGGCACACCCGCCTCCGCGGCCAGCTCCTCGAGGGCCTCGGGGTCGTGGAGACGGCGCAGCACCTGGCCGCTCGGGCCGATCCGCAGCACCCCCAGCCGGTCGCACAGGTCGGCGAAGGCGGGTACCTGGGCAAGGGGTCCCCAGCCCACCCAGGCCGCGTCGGCCCGGCAGGCCACCAGGGCGCGCTCGAGGAGCTCGAGATCGGGCGCAGCGACGCTGAGGGTGCCCCGCATCCCGCCGATGGAGCCGCCATCAGCCAACGCCACGGCCTCGTCGGCGGCACGCACGAACAGCGCGTCGCGCTCCGCGTCGGCGTGGACCGCGATCAGGCGCAGGTCGCGTCCGTGCTCGTTGGCGTGCTCCCGGGCCGCGCGGATCATGCGGACGGCGGGTGCACCCCAGGTGAGGATGGCTAGCCGTGACGGGCCCCCGGCCCCGGCCGTGGTGCCCTGCGACGGCGCTGCTGTGCCCCTCATCGCATCGCCGCGGTCAGGGGTGCCAGCAGCTGCTCGTCGGGACCGTCGGGCAGCACCGTGGTGCCGTAGCCGTGCAGCCGGAGCCGCACGCGACCCTCGCGGTCCACCACCTCGGCGTCCGCGCCCTGGTCGTCGGGCGCTGCCACCGCCCAGCAGGGCGCGTCGTCGGTGAGGGGACCGAACAGCTCCAGCCGTGCGATCCGTGCCGGCAGCGCCATCCGGTGCGAGGTGCCCAGCTCGTGGACCCCGGCGACCTGGAAGCACAGCTCGAGCAGGCGCGGCGCCGTGACCGTCGGCAGGTCGGCCGGCTCGTGGTTGGCGGGGAGGTCACCGGCCAGGGCGCCCACCGCGGCGCCGTCGGCGGCCCAGGCCGCCTCCAGCACCTGGTAGGTCGGACCGTGGAAGTAGATGCGGTAGATCGCCTCCGCCCCCACGGTCGTCTCCACGTCGGTGTCCGGCAGTTCGCTCGACGGGGTGTCGGGCACCTGCCGCGACAGGAGCACCCGGCCGGTGGCGTGCTCGGTGACCTGTTCCGTGCCGTTGGCCAGGCTCCGGCGTCCCACCAGGGTGCAGGTGGCGACCAGGGTGCCCCTCGGTCCGGGCGTCAACCGGGCGCTGATCCTGGCCCGACGCGGCTCGTCGCGGTAGAGCTTGAAGGGGGCGTCGAAGGTCACGTCCTCCACGGCGACGACGTGGTGGTCGGGTGCCAGGAGTCGGGCGACCTCAGCGAAGCCCTCCACGCTCATCACACCGGGCAGGACCGGCATCCCGTCGATGCGGTGATCGTCGAGGAAGGGCTGGGTGGGATCGAGCTCCACCTCGGTGACCAGCCCCTCGGCCAGGGTCGCGGCGAGCACCTCGCCGAGCATGGGCCCGCGGGCGTCGGAGCCCGCGGTCAGCGCCGCCGGATCGAGCCCCCCGGTCTCGTGGCGCTCCTCGAGCAGGATGCCGAGCGCCCCGGCGACCACGGACTCCCCGCCCGCGCCGGCCGCCTCCAGCTCCGTGCGCACGATCGGGATCCCGACCTCCGGCGGCAGCATGTCGATACCGGCGAACGCCATCATCGTGGGGATGGAGCCGCGGGTGGCCATGCCGATGCCACCCCATGCGGTCCAGTCCAGGGCGATCCCACGGGTCCCGGGTCGCAGCGTCGGCAGGGCCGCCACGGCCGTGCACAGCAGGTCGTTGGCCGCGCTGTAGTCCGTCTGGCCGCCGTTGCCGAACCGGCCCGCGATCGAGCTGAAGACCACCAGGTTGCCGAGCTCGGCCTCGCCGAGGCCCGCGAGGCAGTGGAACAACCCGTCGGCCTTGACGTCGAAGACCAGGTCGTACTCCGACTGGGGCTTGTCGGGCAGGAAGTGGCTGATCTCCAGCCCACCGGCGTGCAGCAGGACGTCGACGCGACCGGTCGTTGCCGTCGCGGCCGCCATCGCGGCGCTCACGGCGTCACCATCGGTCAGGTCGACCTGGTGCCAGTGGGCGGTGCCGCCCGCTGCCTCCACGGCCAGGATCGTGTCCAGGGCCGCGCGGGAGCGCTCGATGCCCGCCAGCGCGCGGTTCACCTTCGCCGGGGTCGCCTTCTCCCCCTGGTCGGTGATCCGCTGGGCCAGGTCGGTCTTGAGCGCGTCGAGGTCGTCGACGAACCGGGTCAGGTCCGCGTCGCCACGATCGGGCTCCGGCGTGAGGTCGAGCAGGTGGAAGGTCCCCCCACCGGCGCCGGTGGCCAGATCCTCGGTGATGGCGCTGACGATGCTGCCGGCCGCGCCGGTGACCACGAACACGTCGTCGGGGTCCAGTGCCCGCGCCGCGTCGGGCACCGTCGGCGCCTCGGTGAGACCGACGCTGAGCCGGGTGTCGCCGTCGTAGCCGACCTCGACGACCCCGGGGTCGGCCTGCAGCTCCGCGAGCAGGCGACCCACGATCACCGCGGCGTCGTCGTGTGCGCCGTTGTCCACCACCTTGACGCAGGCCGACTCGCGCTCGCGGGCCAGGGCCTTGGTGAACCCGCTGACCGCACCGCCGAGCACGTCCTGTGCCCCGGCCTCGTCGTAGCCGAAGGCGCCGCCGAGCCGGGTGGCGGTCACGAAGGCCGCGCCCGCGACGAGGTCGTCGTACAACGCCCGCGCGGTGGCCGCCAGGAGCTTGACCCGTACCCGGAGGCCCTCGCGCCAGCTGTCGGCATCGAGCTCCTCGAAGGGCGCCAGGTCGAGGCCCGCCAGAGCGATCACGCCGGTGATCGGCGCCTGGGACTGCCAGGCGTCGAGCTGCTCGGTGAGCTCCTCGGCCGTGGGCGCCACCGCTGCGGTGAGCACCTCGGCGCCGTGCTCGGTGAGCGCAGCGGCGAGCAGCTCGGCGACGCCACCGGTGTCGGGCAGCACCACGAGCCGGGCCCCGTCGAGGTCCACCCCCGTGGGCACGCACAGCTCGGTGGCCGGGCGGACCACGGGTACGGGGACCCGCCGCGGGAAGGCACTGGTGTCGACCTCGACCGTCGCCGGCCCCGGCTCGGCCGCGCTCGGGGTCGCGGCATCGG
>SKTN01000375.1 GCA_007117945.1 Nitriliruptoraceae bacterium
CCATGGGCCCGCGCTTGTCCCGGTCGCGGTCGCCGCCACAGCCGAGGACCACCAGCAGCCTGCCGCCCGCTGCCAGGGTCGAGCGCAGGGTGTCGAGCACGGCGCTGACGGCGTCGGGGGTGTGGGCGTAGTCGACGAACACCGCCGGTCCGGGACCGGCTGGCACCCGTTGCAGCCGGCCCGAGGGCCCCTCAGCCGCCGCGACGCCGGCGGCAGCGGTGGCGGCGGGCACGCCCGCCTCGACCGCGGCGACCACCGCGAGTGCCGCGTTGACCAGGTTGAAGCCACCCGGCAGCCGCGTGGAGATCTCCACCGGCTCCTCACCGAGCCCGTGGAGCCGCCCCCGGCTGCCCGTGGTGTCGGCGGCCACCGTCTCGAGGGTGATGTCCGGGGTTGGTGCGCCCGGCGGGGTGGCACCGCCCGACCCGTCGGGGGCCCCGGCCAGGCCCACGGTGGTCACCGGGATGCGGCAGCGCCCCAGCAGCTCCACGGCCCAGGGGCCGTCCAGGAAGGCCACACCGCGCTGCGTGAGCTCGGGGGTGAACAGCCGGGCCTTGGCGGCCAGGTAGTCCGCCATCGTCCCGTGCCAGTCGAGGTGGTCCTGGGAGAGGTTGGTGTAGACGCCCACGGCGAAGCGCGTGCCGTCGACGCGGTGGAGGTCGAGACCGTGGCTGGAGACCTCCATCGCCACCGCGTCCACACCCCGGTCGTGGCAGTGGCGCAGCAGGCGTTGGAGATCGGGGCCCTCGGGGGTGGTGCGCACCCCGGGGATGGCCTCGCCATGGATGCGGGTCTCGATCGTGCCCACCAGGCCCACTCCCACGCCGTGGGCCGCGAAGGCCCCCTCGAGCAGGGTGCTGACGGTGGTCTTGCCGTTGGTGCCCGTGGTGCCGACCACGACCAGTTCCTGGCTGGGGCGACGGTGCACGATCGCGGCGGCGGGGCCCATGGCGGCGCGCACGTCCGGCACCTGGATCTGGGGGACGTCGAGGTCGAGTGCTCGCTCCACGAGCAGCGCGGCCGCACCCTGGTCCACGGCCTGGGGCGCGTGGTCGTGACCGTCGGTGCGGGCGCCCACCACGGCACAGAACAGCCAGCCCGGTCGGACCTGGCGGCTGTCATGGGTGGCGTCGGACAGGACCACCGGCGCAACGGGGGCCACGGGCCGCGCGCCCGGGAGGGCGGCGACCACCTCGGACAGGGTCGCGGTCACGGGGTTCCTGGCACGGGACGGGACGGGTCGGGGGCAGGGGGCGGAGCTCGGAACGCCGACCAGCCGCGGCCGGGTCCCCCGCGGGAGCCTAACGGGGCCGCGGTGGGCACCCGTGGAGGCGACCCGATGGGTCACGGTGGATCGTCGGCACCACCGGCCTCCGCGCCGTCCACCTGTCCCGTCTCCACCGCCTCCGCGGCGGCGTCGGCCTCGGCGACGGCCTCCTCAGCGAGCAGCTCCGCGTGTTCGGCGGCGAGCCGTACGGCCGTGGACAGGTCCGTCCCGGATCCCTCCGGTGGGACGCGCAGGGCCAGCAGGGCCGCCTCCATCACCTCGGCGAACACCGGGGCGGCGACCAGCCCACCGTAGAAGGGGTAGGGCTCGTCGATCATCACCGCGACCACCACCCGGGGGTCGTGGGCCGGTGCCATGCCGACGAAGGTCGCGACGTACTGGTCGCTGTAGCCCCGGCCGTCCTCGAGCGGCTTGCGCGCCGTGCCGGTCTTGCCGGCGACCTGGAAGCCCTCCACCCGGGCGAGACCGCCGGTGCCGAACTCACCGGACACGGCATCCTCGAGCATGTCCCGCACGGTCGCGGCGGTCTCCGAGGACACCACGCGGTGGGATCGGGGAGCGGGCACGGGCGAGAGGCGACCGTCCTCCCCGACGGTGCCGCGGACCAGCCGCGGCGACACGGCCACGCCGTCGTTGGCCAGGGTCCCGTAGCTGTTGGCGAGCTGCACCAGCGACACCGCCACCCCGTGGCCGATGGCGATGGTGGGCAGGGAGGTCCCCCACCACTCGGTGTGGGGCATCAGCAACCCGCCGGACTCCCCGGGGAAGCCGAGGTCCGTGGGCTGGCCGTAGCCGAACTCCCGCAGGTAGCTCTCGAGGCGCTCCTCGCCCAGCTCCTGGGCGATCTGGATCGTGCCCACGTTGCTGGAGCGCTCCATGATCTGGTGCAGCGACCACGTCTCCGTCTCATGCCGGGAGACGTCGCTGAAGGTCGATCCCCCGATGCGGATCGTGTCCTCCACCTCCATCGTGGTGGTCGGTTCGACCACGCCCTCCTCGAGGGCGGCGGCGACGGTCAGCGCCTTCTGGGTCGAGCCGGGTTCGAACACGTCGGTGACCGCCCGGTTGCGTCGATCGGCCGGATCCTCGTCGCCGCGGTGGTTGGGATCGAAACCGGGGGCGCTGGCCATGGCCAGCACGTCCCCGGTGCCCACCTCGGTGACCACGATGCTGGCCCCTCGGGCCTCGTAGCGCTCCAGGGCGTCGTCGGCGGCCAGCTCTGCCACGTGCTGGATGTCACGGTCGAGGGTGAGGACCACGTCGGTACCCACCACCGGTGGCTCGAGCTCGCGGATGCCCGAGGCGATGTCCAACCCACCGGGGGCCCGCTCGAGCAGCAGCGTGCCGGGCTCCCCCGCCAGGACGTGGTCGTAGCGCGCCTCGAGCCCCTGCAGCCCCTGGGCGTCGATGTCGGTGAAGCCCACCACCTGACCCGCGAGGGTGCCGGCCGGGTAGACCCGCTCGGGCTCGGTCAGCACACCGATGCCCGGCAGCTCGAGGGCCGCGATCTCCTCACCGAGCTCGTGGTCGACCTGGCGGGCGAGGTAGACGAAGTGGCGGTCCTGCTCCAGGCGCTCGCGCAGCGCCGCCGGGTCCGCGTCGAGCAGGGGCGCCAGCCGGTCGGCGACCACGGCGGCCTCACCGGCCGGGGGGACCTCGCGCCCCTCGGGGGTGCGGGTACCGCGGTAGGCGCGCGGGTCGGCGTAGATCGTGGCAGCCTGGATCGAGGTGGCGAGCACGTCGCCGTCACGGTCGTAGATCCGCCCCCGGCTCGCGGGCAGCTCCAGGGTCCGGGCACGCTGCCGCTCCCCCACGGCGGCGAGATCCGCGGCGTCCACGACCTGGATCTGGACCAGCTTCACCGTGGACGCGACCACCAGCACCGCGAAGATCGCCAGGGTCCAGCGGATGCGGCGGATCGCCAGCTCATCACCGCTGCGCAGGGTGCTGCCGGTACCCGCTCTCGGTCGCGTCCGTGGCATCTCAGCGCTCCAGGGAGAGCAGGGGTTTGAGCGGGTCCGTGGTGGCGTCGGGTGTGCGGCTGCTGGGCACCGCACCGTCGCTCGGCAGGTTGCGTTCCAGGGTGAGGTGACGCACGGGCCCGGGCGCCACCATCCCGAGCTCCATGGCCGCCGCCCGCACGCGGGCCGGGTCCTCCAGAGCGGCCACCTCCGCGACCAACCGGGCGTAGTCGCGTTCGGCGACGGCGACGTGGGCCTCGAGGGTGCGTGCCTCCACCGAGGCACCGGCCGCCAGGGCGTTGAGGCTCACGGCCCCGAACACCGCCGCAGCGAGCACCAGCACCATCACCACGGCGTAGGCCAGGGTGTGGCGGACCACGGGCTCCTCCACCACCCGCAGCTGCGGGCTCTGGGAGGGCTCGGCCGTGGGACGGCTGCGGCGCAGGGGGGCGGTGATGGCGCTCATGTGCGCTCCTCAGGCAGGCGGCGGACCGCGCGGAGGCGGGCCGCGGAGGCGCGGGGGTTGCGGGCGAGTTCCTCGGCGTCGGGGCGGTCCGGGCGGCGCACCAGGTGCTCCACCCGGGCGCGCTGGCCGCAGCCGCACACCGGCATCGTCGGCGGGCAGATACACCCGGTGGCTGCCGCGGCGAAGGCCCGCTTGACGGGGCGGTCCTCGAGGCTGTGGTAGGCGATGACCACGGCCACACCGCCGGGCGCGAGGTGGTCGATCACGGCGGGGAGCACGCCCGCGAGGGCATCGAGCTCCGCGTTCACGGCGATGCGCAGCGCCTGGAAGGTGCGGGTGGCCGGGTGGCCCCCGCGACGGCGGGCGGCGGCCGGGACGGCGTCACGGACCACCTCGGCGAGCTGCACCGTGGAGGTCAGGGGACGCGCCGCCACGATCGCGCGGGCGATGCGCCCGGCGTGCGGCTCGTCGGCGAAGCGGCGCAGCAGCCGGGCCAGCTCCACCTCGTCGAGGTCGTTGACGAGGTCGCCCGCGGTGGTGGGCAGATCGGGGTCCATCCGCATGTCGAGGGGGCCCTCGGCGCGGTAGCTGAAGCCGCGTTCCGCACGGTCGACGTGCATCGAGGAGATGCCGAGGTCGAGCAGTACACCGCTGACCCGGTCATGGCCGTGCGCGGCGAGGACCTCGGGCAGCGCGTCGAACCGGGCACGGACCAGGGTGAGCTCCACACGGGGATCCGCCGCGTACGGCGCGAGCCGCTCCCCCGCCAGCGCCAGGGCGTCGGGGTCCCGGTCCACGCCGAGCAGCGCCGCCCGGCCATGGCGCTCGAGTCGTGCCCCGAGGAGCGCGAGGGCGTGGCCACCGGCACCCAGCGTCGCGTCGACGACCAGGCCCTCGGGCGCGTCGGTCAGGAGTTCGACGGTGCGCTCGAGCAGGACGGGGAGGTGGGGGGCCGCGGTCATCACGGGGCACCCGGCGTGGGGAAGCCACCGTCGAGGTTGGCGAAGGCCTCCTCGGCGTCGGTGAGGTAGCGCTCCCAGGCCTCGCGGGCCCAGATCTCCACCTTCTCGTCGGCGCCGTTGATGGTGACGTCACGCTCGAGGTCGGCGTACTCGCGCAGCCGGGAGGGGATCGTGACCCGGCCCTGGGCGTCGGGCTTCTCCTCGTGCGCCCCGGCCAACAGGACCCTGAGGTAGCGCCGGGCGTCCCGGTCCTCCCGGGGGACGCTGCGCAGCTGCTCGACACGGCGCTCGAAGGCGGTCAGGGGGTAGACATCGATGCACCGGTCCTGGGAGGGAACGAAGACCAGACCGCTGGCGAGGCGTTCGCGGAACCGGGACGGGAGGATCACCCGGCCCTTCACATCCAGCGTGTGCTGGTGCTCTCCGAGGAACACCGCGCCCCGTCCCTTCCGCGGGCCCGTCGACCCGTCCGCCACCGACCGCCCCGTGTAGGGAAGGTCCTCCACTTCGCGCCACTCTACGCCCCCCGGCTCCACACCGTCAACGACGCGGCACCTGCAGGAGGGCG
>SKTN01000434.1 GCA_007117945.1 Nitriliruptoraceae bacterium
GCTCCACCTCGACGTCGAGGTGGCCGTCGTGGATCAGGGGGACGTCGTACTGGCTGATCTGGTAGTTCTTGGCCAGGTCGGGGTAGAAGTAGTTCTTGCGGTGGAACCAGCACCGCTCGGCCACGCTGCCGCTGATCGCGAGGCCGAGCAGGGTGGCGTCCTCGATGGCGCGCGCGTTCGGCACGGGCAGGGCACCGGGCTGCCCGGTGCACACCGGGCAGACGGCGGTGTTGGGCTCGGCACCGAAGTCGGTGGAGCAGCCGCACCACATCTTGGTGGTCGTGTGCAGCTCGACGTGGACCTCGAGGCCGACGACGAGCTCCCAGCCCTCGGGTAGCAGGGTGGACGTGGCCATCAGCTGTCCTCCTCGATGGTGACCGCCCGCTGGCCCGTGGGCAGCGCCGGGAACCCCGTGGCCTGCTCCAGCGCGTGGGCCACCCGGTACATCACGTCGTCACGCTTGAGTGGGGCCATCACCTGCACCCCCACGGGCAGGGCGCTGCCCTCCTGGTCGGGGGCCGCGGCCAGGCCCCCGGGCAGCGACAGCGCGGGGATCCCCGCCAGGGAGGCGGGCACGGTGGCGACGTCGTTGAGGTACATCGCGATGGGATCGGCGGTCTTGTCCCCCAGCCGGAAGGCCACCGAGGGCGAGGTCGGGCTGACCAGGGCGTCGACGCCGGTGAAGGCGGTGCGGAAGTCCTCGGCGATCAGGCTGCGCACCTTGGAGGCCTGGAGGTAGTAGGCGTCGAAGTAGCCGCTGGACAGGGCGTGGGTGCCGATCATGATGCGCCGCTTGACCTCCGGCCCGAACCCGGCGGCGCGGGTGGCGGCGTTCATCTCCTCCGCGGTGGCCGCGTCGACGCGCAGGCCGTAGCGCACCCCGTCGAACCGGGCCAGGTTCGACGACGCCTCGCTGGGGGCGATCAGGTAGTAGGCGGGCAGGCCGTAGCCCGCGTGGGGCAGGGACACCTCGACGATGTCCGCACCCAGGTCGCTGAGGCGGTCCAGCGCGGCGGCGAACACCGCCTCCACCCCGGGCTCGTACCCCTCACCCTGCAGCTCACGCACCACGCCGATGCGCATGCCGTCCACCCCGTCGGTCAGGTGCGCGAGCAGGTCGGGGACCTCGCCGGGCACCGAGGTGGCGTCCCGCGGGTCGTGGCCCCAGGTCACGCTCTGCAGCCGCGCCGCGTCCTCCACGCTGCGGGCGAAGGGGCCCGCCTGGTCGAGGGAGGAGGCGAAGGCCACCAGCCCGTAGCGCGACATGGTCCCGTAGGTGGGCTTGGCGCCCACCAACCCCGTGAGCGCGGCGGGTTGACGGATCGACCCGCCGGTGTCGGTACCGATGGCCAGGGGGGCGAGCAGCCCGGCGACCGCCGTCGCGGACCCGCCCGAGGACCCGCCGGGGACACGGTCGAGGTCCCAGGGGTTGCGGGTGGCCCCGAAGGCGGAGTTCTCCGTGGAGGAGCCCATGGCGAACTCGTCCATGTTGGTCTTGCCGAGCACGATCACGTCGGCGGCACGCAGGCGCTCGGTGACCGTGGCGTCGTAGGGCGGGACCCAGCCCTCGAGCATGCGTGAGCCGCAGGTGGTGGGCGCCCCCCGCATCGTGAGCACGTCCTTGAGCGCCAGGGGCACCCCGGCCAGGGGCCCGAGCGTGTGTCCTGCCGCGCGGCGCGCGTCGATGTCGTCGGCGTGGGCCCGGGCCGCGGCGGCGGTGACGGCCAGGTAGGCGTGGGGTTCGTCGGGCGTGAGCTCCCCCGCCGGCTTGGCCGACCACACCTCACCCTCGGCCACGACCCCGTCCACCGCCGCGATGCGGTCGAGGTAGACGTCGATCACCTCGCGGGCGGACACCTCGCGGGCGGCCAGGCGTGCGGCCAAGGCGGTGGCGTTGAGCCCGAGCAGTCCCGTGGCGGCCACCATCTCAGCCCTCCTCCGCGACGATGCGCGGCACGGCGAAGCGGTGCTGCTCCACCGCGGGGGCGCCCGCCAGCAGCTGCTCGCGGGACAGGGAGGGTGCGGAGGTGTCCGGCCGGGTGACGTCCGCCAGCGCGAAGGGGTGGGTGGTGGGCTCCACGTCGTCGGCAGCGACCTGGCCGACCTGCTCGGCGTAGCCCAGGATCGCGGACAGCTGGGGCGCCAGCGCCGCGACCTCGTCGTCGGTCAGGGCGAGGCGCGCGAGGCGCGCGACGTGGCGCACCTCCTCTTCTGACAGGGCCACGGGGCCTCCTGCTGCACGTCGGGCACGGGTCGCCAGGAGGCTAGCGCCCACCCGCCGACCCCAGCGGTGCTCGGCCGCGAGCTCGCCGAGCTGCGGGATCGCCGCACCGGGGTGTCCATGACGCCCACGAGGCGTCCGGCGGATGGGGAGGTGCCGTCAGCTCACCACGCGGCCGAGGGCGCCGGGCTCCGGGCCGCCCCGGCCGGGTGGCCTGCAACCACCTGGCTGGCGAGCCAGGTCTCCAGCTCGTCGGCGGCCAGGGCGGGGGCGATCAACCAGCCCTGGATGACCTCGCATCCGATGTCCACCAGCCGGTCGAGCTGCGCGTGGGTCTCCACACCCTCGGCGATGGTCCGCAGCCCGCAGGCCCGGGCCAGATCGACGATCGCCCGGATGATCGCGATGTCGGCGCGCTCGCCAGCGGCCAGCTCCGCGACGAAGGCGCGGTCGATCTTGACCTCGTCCACCGGGAGGCGCTTGAGACGGGTGAGGGAGGCGTGCCCCGTACCGAAGTCATCCAGGCTGAGCTCGATCCCGAGCTCGTGGAGTCCCTGCAGGGTCGCGTGGACCCCGACGGGGTCACTGACCAACGCCTGCTCCGTGATCTCCACCCGCAGCAGGGACGGGCACACGCCGTGGCGGTGCAGGCCATCGGTGACACGGGCGACGAAGTTGCGGTCGGCGAGGTCGTGCAGGGAGGCGTTGACGGCGACGGGCACCGCTCGTCCGTTGGCCTGCCAGGTTGCGAGCTGGGCCAGCGCCAGCTCCAGCACCGTCGAGGTGACCTCCCGCATCGCGGCGGTGCGCTCCACCAGGGGCAGGAACGCCCCGGGCAACAGCAGGCCCCGGGTGGGATGGTGCCAGCGCAGCAGCGCCTCCACACCTAGCACCTGGCCCGAGATCGCGTCGACCTGGGGCTGGTACCACAGCTCGAGCTCCCCCTGGGCCAGCCCCCGCCGGAGGTCGCCGAGCAGCGTGGAGCGCAGGGGCACCTGCTGCTCCATGACGGCTTCGAAGCGCACGAGGCCCTCGCCCCGCTCCTTGGCCTCGTACATGGCCACGTCCGCCCGTCGCAGGAGCACCTCGAGGTCGTTGCCGTGTTCGGGGACCGACGCCACACCTGCGCTGGCCTCGATCTCCAGGCGCACGCCCGTCACCTCGAAGGGGGCTCGCAGGCTCGCCAGTGCCCGGCCCGCCACCAGCAGCGCGTCCTCGGGGTCCTCGAGGGCGAGCAGCAGCACGAACTCGTCGCCTCCGAGCCGGGCGACGGTGTCGGTGTCGCGGCAGGCAGCCGACAGCCGATCCGCAACGGCGGCCAGCAGCTGGTCGCCCACGGTGTGGCCGAGGGTGTCGTTGACCTCCTTGAACCGGTCGAGGTCGATGAGGCACAGCGCCGCGGGCCGGGCGCCGTCCTCCCCACCGACCAGGCGTTGCACCCGCTCGGTGAGTGCCGTGCGGTTGGCCAGCCCTGTCAGGTCGTCCTCCAGACCGCGCCGTTCCCGTTCCAGCGCGAGTGAGGCCGTGGCCAGCAGCAGCCAGAGGGGTAGCAGCAGCAGGGGTAGGAACCCCCAGTGGACGCTGGCGACCACGGCCACCAGCGGCGCCAGCGCCAGCACCGCACCGGTGGTCCCGGTGAACCACGCCAGGTCCTCGGTGATCGCGCCCCACACCGGGCGGCGCTGCAGGAGCCCCAGCATCGTGCCCACGACCGCGAGGTTGGTGGCGTGGTAGGCGATGGAGGCGAGCAGGATCGGCAGGAGGTCGGTGGGCCGCAGGACCGTGGTCATCGCCGGCGTCGCCTCCCAGCCGGCCAGCACCAGGACAGCCCACGCCGCCAGGTACGACCAGGTGTACTGGGCGAGGTTGAACAGCAGTCGGTGAGCGGGCTTGCGCCGGCTCATCTCGCCGATCGTGGTGGCCACCAGCACCGTCAGCAGGGCCGGACCGAGCCCCCACAACAGCAGGGTCGCGAACACGAAAGCGGTGCCGAGGTTGACCCCCTGGGGATCGGCGCTGCTCGAGGCGATCACGGGTCGCAACTCACCGAGCACGACGAAGGCGAGCAGCACCCAGTAGGCGGTGTCGATGCCCAGCAGGTTCGCCGGCAGCTCGCCGGTGAGCGACGTCCCGGCGATCACCCCGCCGGAGAGGACCGTGGCCCACCAGAAGCCCGCCGCCCGGGTGACCCGCAGCACGGGAGAGCGATCGTCGGTCCGGCGGGCAGCGTCCAACCGTCCTCCCCGTGATCGGCGGTCACCCCACCCCATCGGTCGTCACGCCCCGGGACACCAGGACCCGCGCCGTGACGCGCGGTGCGTGCACGATGGGGGCGGCCCGGCACACGCCGGCGTCGCGGTCCCCGTGACGCAGCACAGGGACGGCGGTTACCGTGTCAGGAGTTAGGGTCACTCTGACCCGAACCGCCTGCACCGCGACGAGGACCGCCGTGACCACCGCGCTGCTGACCGACCGCTACGAGCTCACCATGCTCGACGCCGCACTCCGCAGCGGTGTGGCGCAGCGGCCCAGCGTGTTCGAGGTCTTCGCCCGGGAGCTGCCCGCCGGCCGGCGCTACGGGGTCGTGGCGGGCCTCGGACGCCTCGTCGCGGCGATCGAGCGCTTCCGCTTCGACGACGCCACCCTCGCCTGGCTCGACGATCACGACGTCGTCGGGCCCGACACCCTGGCGTGGCTCGCGGATTACCGCTTCCACGGCGAGCTCCACGCCTACCGGGAGGGCGAGCTCTACGTCCCCGGTTCCCCCGTGCTGACGGTGTCGTCGAGCTTCGCCGAGGGGGTACTGCTCGAGACCCTGGTGCTCAGCGTGCTCAACCACGACGCCGCGATCGCCTCCGCCGCCGCCCGCATCGTGGACGCGGCCCGGGGCCGGGGCCTGATGGAGTTCGGCAGCCGTCGTGCCCACGAGGAGTCCGCCGTCGCCGCGGCCCGGGCCGCCTACCTCGTCGGCTTCGACGGCACCTCCAACGTGGCCGCGGGCGCACGCCACGGCGTCC
>SKTN01000186.1 GCA_007117945.1 Nitriliruptoraceae bacterium
CACCCTGGCGGGCCACGGGCCGGCACCATCGCGCACCGCCAGCGCTCCCGCTCGGCCGCTCGACCCCGACAGTGACGCAGCCGGCCGGGCCGACACGCAGCGGTGCTGTGGGTCGGGTGGCGCCGGCGGGAGCGGCTCCAGCGCCGCTGGTACGCCTCGGACGTTGCCCGATGCCGGGGTGGCGTGCAGGCTCGCATGACGGGAGTACCGCCGTCAGGCGCGGGCAGCCCCGCGCCCTGGCGCGACCGGCCAGCGAGGACGTTCGAACCCGCTCCTCCGGTTCGTGTGCTACCGCGCGGCGCGGGTCCACGACGTGGAAACGGGAGGTCTCTGCGATGGCGAGCACCTACACGGTCGAGCGGACCCAGCACATCGACGCGCCGCCCGAGGCGGTACATGAGCGCCACGTCGACCTGCGCCGCTGGGAGTCCTGGTCACCGTGGGAGGACCTGGATCCGGACCTGCGGCGCACCTACGGCGGCGCCGCCTCGGGCGTCGGTGCCTGGTACGAGTGGGACGGCAACCGCAGGGCCGGCAAGGGCCGGATGGAGATCATCGGGGACGACGCCTCGACCGTCCGCATCGACCTGCAGTTCCTGAGACCGTTCAGATCGCACAGCAACACCGTGTTCGAACTGCACCCGGACGGTGACGGCACGCACGTCACCTGGAGCATGGTGGGCCCGAACACCGGCATGACCAGGGTGATGGGCCTGTTCCTGTCGATGGACGAGATGATCGGTCCCGACATCGAGAAAGGCCTCGTCCGACGCAAGTCCGAAGCCGAAGCCGCAGCGGCAGCGGGCTAGCCAGCGCGCCCAGCCAGGAACGGATCCCCCTGCGTGCCGGCCGCGGTGCGCTGGATGGACAGGTCCCCACCCGTCGGTCGCGACCCGCGGCTCGGGCCGACCGGGCTGTGGCGATCCCACAGGCTCGGATCCGGCTGGCTGCCGCGGAAGGGCTCCCGGCCGAGGTCGTCGCTGCACCGTGCGGGCAGGGGAACCACCGTCCTGCGAGCGGGGGCTGGTGGGTGGAACCACGCAGTCGGAGAACCGTGCGTTGCGTGTCGCCCCCGATGTCAGCGACGCCCTCGACGGTCACGGTGGTCCCATCGGCGCGGCACCGCCGCGTGACCTGACCGGGAGACAGCAGCGATGACCACCACACGCACACGGACCGATGTCGAGACCGAGATCAAGGAGACGCTCGGGATCGTCCCGAGCTTCTTCGGACGCATCCCTGACGAGACCCTCGACCACGAGTGGCAGGTGTTCGCCCGTCTCGGGCTGGGCGAGACGCTGATCCCCAACAAGTACAAGGAACTGCTCATGCTGGCGGTGCATGCGCACACGCACTGCCGCTACTGCACGCTGTTCCACACCGAGGCCGCCAAGCTCTACGGCGCGACCGACGAGGAGATCCAGGAGGCCGTCCACCTCGCCAAGCACACCGTGGGCTGGAGCACCTACCTCAACGGGCTCCGCGAGGACGAGGCCCGGTTCGGTGAGGAGCTCGCCCAGATCGGTGCGCACCTCGCCAGCTGAGGCGTCGACGACCGCGGGGAGGTGACGTGGCAGATGCAGCTCGAGCGGATCCGACCGACCTCGTGGCGGGTGACGTTGCACCCGCTCGAGCTCGCCTCCCTGATCTCCGCAGCCCGCTGGGCGGTGGGCGGTGCCGACGGGCACCTGCCGCCCGAAGCCGTGGACCAGCTGCGTGGCGTGCTCGACCGCTACGACGCCGCGATCGCGCCGGCCCGGGCCGAGCGCGGGTGAGGTGACCCTCCGACGGCATCCCGCGCCCTCGATGCCGAGGTTGCTCCGCCGGGTCCTGGTACCTGCTCTAGGGTGGGCGCGACGGAGGCCGGAGAGGGGAGTCCCGACGGTCGCTCTTCGCGGTAGGACGGGATGGATGCACCACCGAAGGCCTCGCAGCTCGATGGGTTCTTCGGTGCCGTTGGACGCCTCGTGGTGCCGGAAGACGTGGTCATGGGGCGCCTCACCCGCCTGCTCGGGACGTTCTGGCTGACCGGTGGGTGCTGGATCGGGCTCGGTTGGCTGCTGGGCGTCTACGACGAGGGGTGGCGTGCGGCGATCGCCGGTCTGGCGGCGTCGGCGGTCGTGATCGGGACGGCCCTGCTGATGGTCGACCAGCGGCGACTTGGCACGCGATCGGATGTGGCCCTGACGCTGCTCGGGTCGCTGTTCATCGCGCTCGTCACGCTGTTGGCCGGGCAGCGGGGTGTCGGCGTCACCGGGGTGCTGTACGTGTACGTCGCGTGCTTCGCCGCGATGTCGCTGCGCCGACAGGCCGTCGCTGTCACCCTCGTGTCGGCTGCGACGCATCTGGGCGCGCTCCTGGCTGCCGGCTACGACGCGGCTGTGGCGATCTGGGCCATCACCTGGGGCACCGCCATCATCGCGGGTCTGGTGGTCGGTGCCGCGGTCGAGTGGCTGCGGCAACTGGTCGGGCGCCTGGAGGAAGCCGCTGAGTACAAGACGCGGTTCGTCGCCACGGTGTCCCACGAGCTCCGCACGCCGCTGACCTCGATCATCGGGTTCAGTCGGACCCTGCAGCGGGACTGGGACCGGCTCGACGAGGACGAGCGACGACGCTTCATCGCGGTGATCGACCGGCAGGCAGGCCGCCAGCTCCGCCTGGTCGAGGATGTGATGACCCTGGCGACGCTGCTGCGAGGCACGCTCACGGTGCAACCGGCACAGGTCGAGGTCACCCGGCTGATCCCCGAGATGGTCGAGCCCCTGCCCTTTCCGGTCGAGGTGGACATCCGCGAGCCGACGACGGCGACCGTGGACCCCCACCATCTGGAGCGCATCCTGCACAACCTGCTCGTCAACGCTGATCGCTACGGCGAGCCGCCCCTGATCGTGCGGGTCGCCCCGAGCGCTCGTGGGACCGTCATCGACGTGATCGACCACGGTGCCGGCATCAGCGGCGGGCTCGACGACCGTCTGCTCGAAGCCTTCGTCCAGGGTGACAGCGGGGACCGTCGCAGCTCGGTCGGTGTCGGGCTGGGGCTGACGCTGTGCCGTGACCTGCTCCAGCTCAACCAGGGACGGCTGGAGTACCTCGACACCATCGGCGGCGGCGCGACCTTCCGTGTCACCCTGCCGGCCTGACCGTGCCGCGCCGACGGATCGCTCACAGCAGTGCGGGTCGCTGGAAGGGCTGGTCGTCGAGGTGCTCGGCCAGGAAGGCCAGCACCGTCGCGTACCACAGCCGGGCGTGCTGGGGCCCCAGCACCCAGTGGTGCTCGTCGGGGAAGTACAGCAGCCGGGCGTCGACGTCGTGGCGCACCAGGTCGGTCCACAGGGTCAGACCCTCGCTGATGGGCACCCGCAGATCCCGCTCGCCGTGGATCACCAGCATCGGCGTGGTGATGGACGCCACGTGCCTGTCGGGGGAGTGCTCCCGGTACCGACGGTCGTCCACGTAGGGATCACCGAACTCCCGCTCCCAGAACAACCCCAGATCCGTGGTGCCGTGGAAGGCCCGGAGCGACCACAGGGACGCGTGGGTGACGATCGCACGGAACCGGTCGGTGTGGCCCGCGATCCAGTTGGCCATGTAGCCCCCGAAGGAGCCTCCCGTAGCCGCCACGCGGTCGCCGTCCACCTCGTCGCGGGCGGCCACGTCCTCGACCGCGGCCATGACGTCGGTGTAGGGCGCCTCGCCCCAGCAGCCCCAGCCGCGCTCGATCCATGCCTGGCCGTAGCCCGTGGACAGGGCCGGGTCCGGCAGCAGCACCGCGTAGCCGGCGGCAGCGAACACGTGGGGGTTCCACCGCCAGTGCCAGCCGTTCCAGGAGCTCAGTGGTCCCCCGTGGATGAGCACGACCAGGGGTACGGGTGCCTCGGCGGATGCCTGGCTCGGCAGGACCAACCAGGAGCCGATGGTCGCGCCGTCCGCAGCGGTGGTCGTCACCCGCGTCACCGTGGTGTGGTCGGGGTCGGCGCCGACGGGGGAGGGCAGCTCCACCTCGCCGGCGGGCGGCTCCGCGGGGTCGAAGCGCACGGGACGGGGAGCCGCCCCCACCTCGGCGTGCAGGGCGTAGGCCCCGCCCGCGGCAGGCAGGCACAGATCGCTGTAGGCGCCGTGCTCGGTCAGGCGGGTGCTGGCGCGGACGGGGACGCCCTCCGCGGTGGTGACCTCGGCCGCCTCGACGCGCTGGACGCTGCGGTGCCCCTGATCGTCGGTCAGGAACAGCACCGCGTCGCCGGCAGGGGTCCACCGCGGCGCATCGGGCCAGCGGTCGAGGTCGGGGGTGAGGTCCACGGGCGCCACGAGGCCCTCGGGCGCGCCCTCGGCGGCCAGCGACAGCAGCACCAGGGTGCGGTCGGTGACCCGGTCGGGGGCGCCGAGGTCCTGGGCGGTGCACACGATGCGTCGCCCGTCCGCAGCGACCGCCGGGGCACCGAAGGCGCGGCCATCCTCGGCCAGCACGCGTCGCTCACCCGTCGCCACCTCGATGGCCACCAGGTCCGTGACGAGGTCCCCGGGCGTGCGCCGGGGTGAGGTGCGACCCCACGTGGTCACCACCGTGGCGCCGTCGGGGGTGAGTGCCACCTGGGCGTCGCGCAGTGCCGGCCCCCGCGCCAGCAGGCGCACGCGCGCGTCCTCGGTCACCTCGTCGCGCAGGTCCAGCACCCACAGCCCCGGTTCGCGGGGACCGAGCCACCGGTCCCAGTGCACCACCGGGTAGGTCCCCGGCCCGTGGAGCTGCGCCGTGACCCCGGCCTGCTTGCGGGCGCGGGCGCGCTCGGCGTCCTCGGCCAGGTCGCCGGTGCCGGGGTGGAGTTCGGCGGCGAAGACCACGAGCGGTGCCTCGGCCGCGGCCCACACCCCACCGACCCCGGCGTCGGGGGCCACGAGCAGTTCGGGCTCACCGCCGGCGCGGGGCAGGCGCCACAGCGCTGCCGGCGCGTCCTCGGGTGCGTCCTCGGCGTCGGGATCCGGCCGCGCGGAGGTGAACAGCAGGTCACCACCCGCAAGGAAGGTCGCTGCCGACTCCCCGGCTGCGGAGCGGGTGAGCTGGCGCGCGTCCTCCACGCCCGTGGGGTCCAGCGCCCACAGGGCGGTGCGCATCCGCTTCCCGTCGGGGGCGGGGGTACCCACCCCGACCACCGCGAGGGAGGCGTCGTCGGCCACGGCGAGGCCCGCGAGCCGGGGACGGCCCAGCATGGTCTCCAGGGCCGTGTGCGCCGGGCGTG
>SKTN01000174.1 GCA_007117945.1 Nitriliruptoraceae bacterium
ATCCCACGGTCCCTGCACCCGTCGTAGATCGCGCTGATGTGGCCCCCGGTCAGGGTGAACAGCGCGTCCACCCCCTCGTCGACGAGGTGGTCGGCCACGAGCCGCCCGCCGTGCACCTGCTCTCCCATGTGTGCCCTCCCAGAGGCTCGATGGCACACCGTAGACGCCCGCGCCTCGGCCCCGGACGGGGCGCTGAACGGGTCCTGGACCGCAGCCGTACGGTCGTGACAGGATGGTCCGTGCCGGGCCGGCGCCGGTCCGTTGCGCCTCGACGATCGCTGCCCCGCGATGTCCCCTCCCCATGACGAGCCCACCGAAGGTCTGGTCGCCGAGTGGCCGGGGCACCTGCCCACTCCCCGGGCAGCCACCCGCCTGGACGACGGTTGGGTGGGCGAGACCTGGGCGGTGACGCTGGACGGCGGTCGGCAGGTCGTCGCCAAGCGCAGTCCCCACCCGGCCGACGCGGAGGCCGACGGGCTGGCTGCCCTGCGGACAGCGCAGGTCCCCGTTCCAGAGGTGCTGGGCGTCCACGGGCGCACCCTCGTGCTGGCCCGTGTCGGTGCGCAGTGTCCGCCGCCCGACGACGCGGACTGGTCCGCCCTGGGCCGGGCGGTCGCCAGCATGCACCAGGTCACCTTCGAGCGGTTCGGGTGGCACCGGGACAACCACGCGGGGCGCTTCGCCCAGCCGAACCCCTGGACGGCCGACTGGCCCACCTTCTTCACCGAGCACCGCGTCCGTGTCCACCTCGGCGACCCGGCGATCCCGGTGGCCCTGCGCCGTCGGCTCGACCGAGCCTGCGGCGGACCGATCCAACAGCGGCTGCGAACCGACCCGCCGGCGGTGCTCACCCACGGGGACCTGTGGATGGGCAACACGATCGCGGGACGGTGGATCGTCGATCCCGAGGTCAGCGCGGCCGACCGTGAGCTGGATCTGGCGTACATGGAGATGTCGACCCGCCGGCCCTTCCCCGAGGCCTTCTGGCGGGGCTACCGCGCGGTGGCTGACCTGCCGTCCGGGTACCCGGAGCGTCGACCGGTCCTCCAGCTCCACCACCGACTGCTCCAGGTCCGCCACTTCGGTGCCGGACAGCTCCCGCCGCTGCGCACGACCCTCGACGAGCTGGGCTGGTGAGCGGTGGGTGGGCGCGATCCGGCCGGGCTGCCCCCACCACACGACACCGCGACGTCGCGACGCCACGGCCGGCCCGCGGTGCCCGTTCCTGACCGTCCTGCCCAGCGGTGCGGGCAAAACAGAAACAAACACAGAAATACCCATAGACACACAGGTCCGTTCGTGTTAGTTTCGTGTCCAGCAGGTGAGGGACAGGGATCGCGGAGGTGACGATGTACGCCGAGGAACGCCGCAGGTTGATCGTCGAGCAGGCACGACTCGCCGGACGCGTGGAGGTCATCGCGCTCGCCGAGGAGCTCGAGGTGACACCGGAGACCGTGCGCCGCGACCTGACCGACCTGGAGCGCCGCGGGCTGCTGCGCCGCGTCCACGGCGGCGCGCTGCCGATCGACCGTGCAACAGCCGAACCCGCCCTGGACGACAAGGCCACGGTGATGCTGGCGGAGAAGCGTCGCATCGCCAAGGCCGCCCTCGAGGTCGTCCCCGACGCGGGTTCGGTGCTCCTGGACGCTGGCAGCACCACCGGCGAGCTGGCCACCCTCTTCCCTGACCGCGAGCTCACGGTGCTGACCAACGGGCTCCCGATCGCCACGAGCCTGGCGGCGCGCAGCGAGCTCGACGTCCACCTCATCGGTGGCCGGGTGCGCGGCCGGACCATGGCCACCGTCGACGGCTGGGCCCTGCAGGCGCTCGCCGACCTCCAGGTCGACGTCGCCTTCATCGCCACCAACGGGCTCAGCGCGACCCGGGGGCTGTCCACCCACGACCCGGCTGAGGCCCAGGTCAAGGCGGCGATGCTCCAGGCGGCACGCGAGACCGTCCTGCTGGCCGACAGCTCGAAGGTGGGTGCGGAACAGCTCATCCGCTACGCGACCGTGGAGCGCGTCGACCTCATCATCACCGACAGCGGTCTGGACGACGAACGGGCCGAGGAGCTCACCGCGGCCGGTCCCCGGGTGGTGCGCGCATGATCGTCACCCTCACCCCCAACCCCTCCCTCGACCGCACCCTGCAGATCGAGCAGCTACGGCGCGGTGAGGTGGTCCGTGCGAGCTCCGTCCGGGTCGACCCCGGCGGGAAGGGCATCAACGTCGCCCTGGCGCTCACCACGACCGGGCACGCCGCCCGCGCGGTGGTGCCGATCGGCGGCCGGGAGGGCGAGCAGCTCGCGGCCGCCATCGAGGACACCGGCATCGAGCTGATCCGCGTCGCCATCACCGAGGCGGTCCGCACCAACATCACCCTCGCCGAACCCGACGGCTCCGTGACCAAGATCAACGACCCCGGGCCGACGCTGACCCCCACCGAGGCGGCCGCGCTCACCCGCTCCACGATCGACGCCCTGGACGGCGCCACCTGGGTGGCGGGCTGCGGCTCGCTGCCGCCGGGCGCCTCCAACCAGCTCTACGCCGAGCTCGTCGCCCAGGCCCACGCCGCGGGCGCGCTGGTCGCGGTCGACGCCAGCGGACCTGCGCTGGCCGCATCCGTGGAAGCGGGCCCCGACCTGATCAAGCCCAACGTGCACGAGCTGGCCGAGCTGACCGGACGTCATCTGCTGCGCATCGGCGACGTGGTCGACGCCGCCCACCAGCTCCAGGCCTCCGGGATCGCCACCGTCGTGGTCTCCCTCGGGGCGGACGGGGCCGTGCTGGTCGATGCCGAGGCCGCCTGGGCGGCGACCACGCCACGCATCACCGTGCGGAGCACCGTCGGTGCCGGCGACGCCCTGGTGGCCGGCCTCCTCGCCGCGGGCGGACGCGGACCCGAGGCCCTGCGCAGCGGCGTGGCCTACGGCACCGCCGCGGCGCAGCTGCCCGGCACCCAGTTCCCCACCCCCGACCAGCTCAACCTCGACGCCGTCACCGTCGCCGAGGCCGACCCCGACCGAGAACTGACCGAACCCGGAGGACCCCGATGACCACCATCTCGGATCTGATCACGCCAGCGCTGGTCACGACAGACCTCGTTGCTACCACCGCCGAGGAGGCGATCGACGAGCTCGCCCGCCTGCTCGAGGCCGACGGGCGGGTCACCGACCGCCAGGCCTACGTCGCCACCGTCATCGCCCGGGAGGGCGAGACCGGCGGGACCGGCATGGAGTCGGGGATCGCCATCCCCCACGGAAAGACCACCGCCGTCGCCACCCCCGGGCTGGCCTTCGGGCGCAGCGCGGTCGGGTTGGACTTCGGCGCTGAGGACGGCACGCCCTCGGACCTGATCTTCCTCATCGCCGCACCGGATGGCGAGGACGATCTGCACGTGAGGGTCCTGTCGCGCATCGCCCGCAAGCTGATCCACGAGTCCTTCCGGACGTCACTGCGCGAGGCCCCCACCCCGCAGGCCGTCGTCGACATCATCGAGCAGGAGGTCGAGCTGTGAAGCTCGTAGCAGTCACCAGTTGCCCCACAGGTATCGCCCACAGCGAGATGGCGGCGGAGGCCCTCGAGGTCGCTGCCAAGGCGCAGGGCCACGAGATCCAGGTCGAGGTCCAGGGCGCCGCAGGCGGCCCGCCGATCCCGGCTGACGTCATCAAGGGTGCGGACGCGGTGATCTTCGCCGTCGACGCCACCGTCCGTGACATCGAGCGGTTCGCACACCTGCCCAAGGTCGAGGTCCGCACCCGCGAGGCCATCGACAAGGCACCCGCGATCGTCCAGCGCGCCGTGGAGGCCGCGCAGAGCAAGGCGCCGGTGACCGCCGGTGCACCGGCCACCGAGGGGGCCGACGACGAGGACGACGTGTTCGCCTCGGTCACCGGTCAGAGCACCAGCAAGGGTGAGGAGGTCCGCCGGTGGTTGATGACCGGCGTGTCCTACATGATCCCCTTCGTGGTCGCCGGTGGGATCCTGATCGCCGCGTCCTTCGCCATCGCCGACGCCGTCGCGGTCACCGAGGTGACCGTCTTCGACCCGGCGACCGGGCTCGCGACCCCCGCTGATCTGGGTATCGACACCATGACCTGGATCGGCGCGATCCTGCTCACCATCGGTGGGACCGCCTTCGGCATGCTGGTGCCGATCCTGGCGGGTTACATCGCCTACGCCATGGCGGACCGTCCCGGGCTGGCCCCCGGCATCGTCGGAGGCCTGCTCGCCAACACCGTCGAAGCCGGCTTCCTCGGCGGCATCATCGCCGGTCTGCTGGCCGGTGGCATCGTGATGGCCCTGAAGAAGATCCCGGCCAAGGGCACGCTCAAGCGGATGATGCCCGTCCTGGTCTACCCGATCCTGGGTGTGCTCGGTGTCGGTGTGCTGATGCTGCTGGTGGTCGGCGAACCCGTCGCCGCGATCAACGCCGGGCTCAGCGAGTGGCTCACCGGGCTGTCGGGCGCCAACCAGATCCTGCTCGGCCTGCTCATCGGCGCGATGATGGCCTTCGACATGGGTGGACCGGTCAACAAGGTCGCCTACGCCTTCGGGATCCTGTCCCTTGAGGCCGGCAACTTCCAGATCATGGCCGCGGTCATGGCCGCCGGCATGACCCCGCCCCTGGGGCTCGCCCTGGCCACCGTCCTTCGCCGGAAGCTGTTCAACGAGGGAGAGCGTCGCGCCGGTCAGGCCGCCTGGGTCATGGGTGCCTCCTTCATCACCGAAGGTGCGATCCCCTTCGCCGCCGCCGATCCGCTGCGCGTCATCCCCTCGCTGATGGTCGGCTCCGCCACCACCGGTGCCCTGTCCCTGGCCTTCAACGCCAGCCTCCAGGCACCCCACGGCGGGATCTGGGTGATCGGCGTGATCGGTAACCCGCTGCTCTACCTGCTGGCGATCGCGATCGGGACCGCGGTCACCGCCGCGATGGTGATCGGACTCAAGTCGCTCGGTCGTACCGAGAAGGAGGCTGCCGTCCCCGCAGCCGCCTGAACGATCCGGTCCGGGTGTCCGTGCCACACCGGCGGGCACCCGGACCACCACAGAGCAAGCGCGAGACCAACCAGCCACCACCCCACGCACCCGCACGTCACCGCGCGCTTCGAGGGAGAGGAACCCGTCATGGCACAGCGCACCGTTGCACTGCCGAATCCGTCCGGTCTGCACGCCCGTCCTGCCAAGGTGTTCGCCAAGGCCGCTGCCGCCGCCCCCGGCACGGTCAC
>SKTN01000418.1 GCA_007117945.1 Nitriliruptoraceae bacterium
CGCTGCGTACCTCACCGGACTCCATCGCCATCAGCCTGCCGCCACCAGCGGTTCCAACGCGCCGAGGTCGTCGAGGTGCGCACGCAGCTCCGCGTACACCTCGTCGAGGCCGACCGAGGCCAGCTGCGCTCGGGCAACCAGCACCACGTCGATCCCCTCGCGCAGCACACACCGGCGCACCGCCTCGCGCAGCAACCGCTTACAGCGGTTGCGCGCAACCGCGTTGCCGACACGGCGCGAGGCCACGACCGCGACGCGCGCCGGACCGGGATCCGTCGCTCTCGTGGCGACATGGGTCACCACCAACCTGCCGGCACGTTGTCGTCGGGCCCGCATCACCCGGGTGATGTCAGGCCCCCGCCGGAGACGCAGGTGCCCCCCGGCTTGCGTGGTCACGCCGACAGCTTCGACCGGCCACGCCGGCGGCGGTTGCTCACGACGCGACGGCCGCTGTTGGTGCGCATACGGGCGCGGAAGCCGTGCTTGCGCGAACGGCGGCGGTTGTTGGGCTGAAAGGTGCGCTTCACAGCGGGCCTCCGGGGTCCTCTGAGGTGGCACGCGGCAGGGTCGGTGGCCGCCGGACGAGGGACCGGCGCTCCGGGGTCGTGACCCACGCTCGTTGCGTGCACGAAAAGTGGGCACGCGGCCTCGACCACACGAGGGACCGGTGCTGGGTGGACGCCCAAGGGTACCGAGGCGTGCGTTCGGCGGGCAACCGCCCTGCGACGGTGCGCACCGCGGGGATCCCGAACAGCTCCAGCGCACCCCATCGTGGACCTGGGGAACCGGGACCTGAACGCCTACCGCGCACCCTCCGGACGGCTCTGCGCTGTACCACGGCACGCGCAGCAGGCCCGGCCGTCGGTTGCGCGCGACCGCTGGCAGGAGTTGTCGGTTGCAGGCGCTGATCCCACCGGTGTACGGTCCGCGATCGTCCATCGGGCCCGGTCGTTCCGCCTTCCGCAGCCGGAACGGTGGGGAGCGGTCCACCAGGATCCAACCCCGAACAACGACAGCGCCCCGGACCTTCCCCACCGCGGTCCCCGCGGAACCAGCACCACCTCGCTTGTCCACACCTGTGGAACCACCTGTGGACAACGTGTCGCGTGGCGCAGGAACCGTGATAGGACCAACCCACGCCGCCGATCGGGCGGGGGGGCCACCGCCGGATCAACAACGGGTGAGGTGAGGAGTGAGCGTGAGTACCGCGTCGACGCTGGATCTCGGTGCACTGTGGGCTGAGAGCCTGTCGCAGGTCATGCGGAGCGTCACCTCGCCAGCCCAGCGCCAGTGGCTGGTCGCGACCAACCCCGTGGGGTTCAGCGACGACACGGTGGTGCTCGCCAGCCCTCATGCCTTCGCCCGGGAGTGGCTCGACCGCAACTGCGGCGACGCCATCCGGCAGGCCCTGAGCACCGCGGCGGGTCGGGACCTGCGCGTGGTCATCACCGTGCAGACCAACCCCACACCCGTGGAGGGAGCGGGCGAGACCCGCGAGGCGGCGGTCGACGCCCACACCCCCGACGATGAGACCGTGATCCACGCGCCCTTCGAGACCCTGCCGGAGGAGACCCCGGTTGAGCGCGAGAACGGCACCGCCTCCCACCACGGCGCGCCGACCAACTACCTCGACGACGCCGCGACCGCTGCGTCCACGCCGCCACCGGTCGCCGATGAGCGCGTCAGCCCCGGGGAGCTCCCACTGCACGCACCGGGCCGGCCCGAGGGACCGACCGTGGAACTGCCCCCTCGGCGTGTCCAGCAGGTCCACGACGACGTGGAACCCGACACCCAACTGAACCCGAAGTACTCCTTCGACGACTTCGTCATCGGGTCCTCCAACCGGTTCGCCCACGCCGCCGCCACCGCTGTCGCCGAGGCACCGGCCAAGTCCTACAACCCGCTGTTCATCTACGGCGGCGCGGGCCTGGGCAAGACGCACCTCCTGCACGCGATCGGCCACTACGTCCGCAACCTCTACCCGCGGCTGCGGGTGCGCTACATCACCACGGAGCAGTTCACCAACGAGTTCATCAACGCGATCCGTGATGACCGCATCACCACCTTCCAGCGCACCTACCGGCAGACGGATGTCCTCCTGATCGACGACATCCAGTTCCTGCAGCAGAAGGAGCGCACCCAGGAGGAGTTCTTCCACACCTTCAACGCGCTGCACAACGCGGAGAAGCAGATCGTCATCTCCAGCGACCGGCCACCGAAGCAGATCTCGCAACTCGAGGACCGGCTGCGCAGTCGCTTCGAGTGGGGTCTGATGACCGACGTCCAGCCTCCGGACCTCGAGACCCGCATCGCGATCCTGCGCAAGAAGTGCGAGAGCGACGCCCTCGGTGTCCGACCTGAGGTCCTCGAGCTCATCGCCTCGCGGGTGCAGTCCAACATCCGTGAGCTCGAGGGTGCCCTGATCCGGGTCGCTGCCTTCTCCAGCCTGCAGCGTGCCCCCGCCGACACCTCGATGGCCGAGTCCGTGCTCAAGGACCTGTTCCCCGACGGACGTGGCCAGGAGGTCAGCGTGCAGCTGATCATGGAGGAGGTCGCCGACCACTTCTCCCTGACCGTGGAGGACCTGCGCTCGCCCTCACGCAGCCGTCAGCTGGTGACCGCCCGCCAGCTCGCCATGTACCTCACACGCGAGCTCACGGAGCTGTCCCTGCCCCGCATCGGCAAGGCCTTCGGTGGCCGTGACCACACCACGGTGATGCACGCCACCAAGAAGATCTCCGTGCTCATGCAGGAGCGGCGCGCGATCTACGACCAGGTCCAGGACCTGACCAACCGGGTCAAGACCCGCGCCCGCACGGCATGAGCCGCCCCCGGGTCCCCTCCATGCGTGTGGACGCCTGCGTGGATCTCCTGTGGACCAGGGGTGCACCAGGCGTGGACAAGGGCGTCACAGCGGTGGACACCTGTCGGGGCGACGACGCTGCGACCGCTCGTCACGCTCCCGTCACCGTGTGGACAGCCGGGGGACAGCTGGGGGACATCGGAGCGCGCCGGTGGAGGTACATCGATGTGATTCGCCGCGCTGTGGACCACGGTGCCCTGGCCCCACAGTCGGTCCACACCGGCCCCACCGGTCCTGACCTGCGAGGACGCGGGTTGTCCACCGTGTGCACAGCCCCTACTACGGTGACGAGAACAGAAGGTGGAACACCCCTTCTCAGTCACCCATGTGGACCGTCCGGTCCAGGAGGGACCACGTGAAGCTGCGAGCCGAGCGGACCGAGTTCGCCGATGCCATCTCCTGGGCGACCCGGACCGTTGCCGCCCGGGTGACCCTGCCTGCGCTGTCAGGGGTCCTGCTGGAGGCGGCGGACGGACGGCTGACCTGCCGTGCCACCGACCTCGAGGTGGCGGCGGAGATCTCCATCCCCGTCGAGATCGAGCAGCCAGGGCGGGTGCTGCTGCCAGGGCGGCTGTTGGCGCAACTGGTGGCGCGCTTCCCCGATGCACCGGTGCAACTCGAGGGGGAGAGCGATCAGGTGGAGATCACCTGCGGACGGGCCACCTTCCACGTCCGGGGGATGCAGGTCGAGGACTTCCCCACCCTGGCAGCCCCCGCCGAGGACGCCCCCGAGGGGGTGCTGAAGGCCGACGCCTTCTCGCGGCTGGTCTCCCAGGTCGCCCGCGCAGCCTCCACCGATGAGGGCCGCCCGGTGCTCACCGGGGTGCAGTTGGACGCGGCCGACGGGACCCTGACGGCAGCCGCCACCGACAGCTACCGCCTGGCGGTGCGTTCGGTCAGCTTCGACGAGGCGGTCGAGGGGCTCGCGCTGGTCCCGGCACGCTCGCTGCAGGAAGCGGCCAAGGCGGCCAGTGAGGTGGGTGGCACCGTCACGCTGATCCTCGAGCCCGGGCAGGTGTCCTTCCTCTTCGGCGACCGGCGCCTGACGACCAAGCTGATCGAGGGGTCCTTCCCCAACTACCGCGCCCTGCTCCCCGATGCCCACGAGACCTCGGTGGTCGTGGAGCGAGCCGCGCTGGCCGAGGCGTTGCAGCGCGTGGCCATCGTGGCGATGGGGCAGGCGAACACGCCCGTGACCCTGCACTTCGGCGACGGCTCCGTGGACCTGCAGGCCAGCAACCAGGAGATGGGTGACGCCGCCGAGGCACTGCCCGCGGAGATCGACGGGGAGGGTCTGGCGATCTCCTTCAACCCGGCTTTCCTCCTCGCCGGACTGGACGCCACGGGTACGGAGCGCATCCGCATCGAACTCAGGGACGGTCTCAAGCCGGCTGTGCTCAAGCCCCAGGCTGCCGATGAGGACGACCGCATCGACGACCTGACCTACCTGCTCATGCCCATGCGGGTCAGCTGACCCGGAGCGTCGCCGATGCAGCTGCGTCGCCTGGAGCTGCGCGACGTGCGCTCCTACGAGCGCGCCGAGGTGGATCTCCCACCGGGCGCGTCGCTGCTGCTCGGACCCAACGCCCAGGGAAAGACCAACCTCCTCGAGGCCGTGCAGCGGGTGGCGACCGGGTCGTCGCACCGGGTTGCGGGGGACGGACCCCTGGTCCGGGTCGGTGCCGAGGTCGGGGTCATCCGCTGCGAGCTGGAGACCGACGCGGGGCGCCGTCGCCGGATCGAACTCGAGCTCGGCAGCGGCCGTCGCACCCGTACGCGCGTGGACGGTCAGGACGTGCGGCGGGCGGCGGAGGCGATCGGGGTGCTGCGCGCCGTGCTGTTCGCTCCCGAGGACCTCGCGATCGTGCGCGGCGATCCGGGCGAGCGGCGGCGCTACCTCGATGAGCTGCTCGGCCAGCGTCGGCCGGCGTTCGCGGCCATGCGCGCCGACTACGACCGGACGCTGCGGCAGCGCAACCAGTTGCTGCGCCGCTCCCGCCACCTCGGTGGTGGTGCGGCCGACGCCGCTGCGGGGACGATCACGGCATGGACCGAGCAGCTGATCACCCTGGGCAGCCAGCTGCTGGCGGCCCGGCTCGCGGCGGTGCGCACCCTGCGGGGGCCGGTCGACGGCTTCTACCGGGAGCTCGCGGACCGGCCCGAGCCCGTGGACCTGGTCTACCGCAGCTCCACGGGCAGCGACCTGGAGGCGTTGTCCCCCGCGGCGGACAACGCGGTCCCGGCGGTGGCGCCCCTGGCCGCCGCCCTCGAACGCGCCTACGCCGAGGTGGCCGACGAGGAGCGCTCGCGCGGGATGACCCTGGTGGGTCCGCACCGTGACGACCTGGA
>SKTN01000003.1 GCA_007117945.1 Nitriliruptoraceae bacterium
TCGTCGTCGCGTTGTCGTCGTCGCGTTGTCGTCGTCGCGTCGTGGTCGTCGCGTTGTCATCGTGTCGGTGGAGCCCCGGCGGGCGGGGCGCCTCGGCCAGTCTACGGGGTGCCCGGTGCCCGTGGCAGCCGTCACCGTCAACCGGACCGGCGACGTCTGCTACCTTCCGCCGCCTCATGGCACGCAAACAGCCCGCACAGAAGCAGCTCCGCGCCCGTCGCGAGGAGCTGGAAGCCGAGCGCGCCCAACTCGTCGCGCAGGTGGCCGAGCTGGACGCCGAAGCGGACGTCAACAACTGGCGTGAGGGCGGGTTCGACGACGACCCCGCCGACGCAGGCTCCGCCAGCTTCGAGCGGGAGACGGCCCAGTCGTTGTCCAACCACGCGCGCGGGCTGCTCACCCAGATCGATGACGCCCTGCGCCGTATGGACGCCGGCACCTACGGGCTGTGCGAGCGGTGCGGCGAGGCGATCGAGCCCGAGCGTCTCGAGGCGATCCCCTACGCGACCCTGTGCATGGACTGCAAGCGTCGCGAGGAGACGGGTCGCTGATCCGGTGAGCGAGGACCCCACCCCGCCGTCCTCGACCGAGCAGGGGGGTCAGGACGCCGCCTCGGTGCCGCCACACCCGCTGGCCACGGCCGTGGGACTGTCGGTGGCCGTGTCGCTGGTCGTGCTGGACCAGGCCACCAAGCAACTGGTGGAGGCCCTGCTCACCCCCGGCCGCTTCGTGCCGTGGATCGGTGAGCACGTCGGGTGGCAGCTGATCTACAACCCGGGAGGTGCCTTCGGCCTGCCCCTGCCGCACTGGGTCTTCCTCCTGGTGACCGCGGGTGTGCTGGTGCTCGTGGCCCGCATCCTGCCCCGCAGCGCCACCCTGCTCGCCGCCACCGCGTACGGGATGCTGCTGGCCGGCGCCGTCGGCAACGTGCTCGACCGGTTGTTCCGGCCCGGGGGCGAGGTGTTCGGCAGCGGCTACGTGGTGGACTTCGTGGCCTGGGGCAGCTTCCCCCGCTTCAACGTCGCCGACAGCGCCATCACCGTCGGGTTCGTGCTGCTCGTGCTGGCGCTGTGGCGCGAGGAGCGGATGGCCGAGGTCGCAGGTGCCGCGGTCGGTGAGATCGGCGGTGGGACGGCTGCGGGCGCCGGTGAGGTCGAGGTCGAGGCAGGGGTCGACACCGCCGAGGTCGAGGCTGAGGACACCGACTCGGGGGAGCCAGCCGACCGGGGGGAGCCCGCCGACCCGGAGGACCCCGCCGACCCGGAGGACCCCGCCGATCCCGGGGACCCACAGGAGCCCACCCCATGAGCCGCTTCGAGGTCACCGAGGGGGAACAGGGCACCCGGCTGGACGTGCTGCTGGCGGCACGCCTGGAGGTCACGCGCAGCGCCGCGGCCGGCCGGATCGACGCCGGTGAGGTGCAGGTCGACGGGGCGGTGGCCCCGCGCAGCCGACGGGTGCGCACCGGCGAGACGGTGGAGGTCACCGCACGCGCGGCACCCGAGGCCGGGCCGGCCCCGGACCTGCCACCCGTGCGCTACCGCGACGAGCACCTGCTGGTGATCGCCAAGCCGGCGGGCCTGGTGGTGCATCCGGGCGCCGGCCACCCGGATGGCACCCTGGTGGACGCGCTGCAGGCGGCGGACATCCCCCTGGCCGAGGGTGGCGAGGGACACCGCCCCGGCATCGTGCACCGGCTCGACCGGGACACCTCGGGGTTGCTGCTCGTGGCGTCCTCACCCGCCGCCTTCGCCGGCCTGACCGCGGCCCTGGCCGAGCGTCGGGTCACGCGTCGCTACCTCGCGGTGGTCGCCGGCGTCCCGGGGCAGGCGCGCGGACGCATCGAGGCGCCCATCGGTCGCGATCCCCGTGACCGGACCCGCTTCGCCGTCGTCGCCGACGGCCGGCCGGCCAGCACCCGCTACCGGACCCTGGCGAGCGCGGAGGTGACCGGGCTCGCGGGCGGCAGGAGCCAGTCGGGCGCGGTCGCCAGCCTGGCCTGCCAGCTGGGCACGGGCCGTACCCACCAGCTCCGCGTGCACCTCGCCGCCCTCGGCACCCCGATCCTCGGCGACCCCACCTACGGGGCCCGGCCGTCGCTCGCCCGGGCTGTGGGGCTGGAGCGACCCTTCCTGCACGCCGCCGCCCTCGGCGTCGATCACCCGGTGACGGGCGAGCGCATCGAGCTGTTCGAGCCGTTGCCTCCTGACCTGCGTGCGGTCCTGGAGACGGCCGGTCTGCCCGTGCCGGGTGAGGACGAGGTCGTGGGCGGGTGGGACGGCTGAACCCGTGCACGCTCGCTGCGGTCAGCTGCGCGCACCTCGCCCGTGTGCGCCCGGCTCCACGGCGGCGCGGTGACCGGCTGCTACGTTGCGCGCCGTGCGAACCACAGGCGTGTGGTTCTTCCCCGTCACACGCCCGTGGCCGCGCCCCCGACCCGTTCATCCGGGCTCGTGGGCGGCGGTCGAAGCGTTCGCTGCCACGTCCGGTCCGGTCCCTCCGCGCACCGGTCGTGGACCCGGTGTCCGTCCCCGGACGGGCGCGACCGGGTCGTAGTCGACGACCACAGGGGAGCCAGTGAGCAGCAGCTTCGCCCACCTGCACGTGCACACCGAGTACTCGATGCTCGACGGTGCGTCGCGCATCGATGATCTGGTGCGGCACGTCCGCGACGACGGGCAGCCGGCGGTGGCCATCACCGACCACGGGGTGCTGTTCGGGCTGGTCGACTTCTACCGGGCCGCCCAGCGCGAGGGCGTCAAGCCGATCCTCGGCTCCGAGCTCTACCAGGCCATCGGCTCCCGACACGAGCAGCGGCTCGGCGGCGCCGACAACAAGACGCGCTACTACCACCTGACGGTCCTGGCCCAGGACGACGTCGGCTACCGCAACCTCGTCGCCCTGTCGACCCGCGCCTACCTCGAGGGCACCTGGTACAAGCCGCGGGTCGACATGGAGGTGCTGTCCGACCACAGCGACGGGATCATCGTGCTGTCGGGCTGCCTCGGCTCGGAGGTCAACCAGCACCTACTCGCCGGTGACGAGACCGCGGCCAAGCGCACCCTCAGCGACTTCAAGGACATCTACGGTCCCGAGCGCTACTTCGTGGAGCTCCAGGACCACGGCATCGCCGAACAGCGCAAGACCTGGCCGCTGCTCGAGAAGCTCGCCAAGGAACTCGGGCTGCGCACGGTGATCGCCAACGACTCCCACTACACCAAGGCCGAGGACGCCCAGGCCCACGACGCCCTGTTGTGCATCCAGACCGGCTCGAAGATCTCCGACCCCGACCGGTTCAAGTTCCAGGGCGAGGACTTCTACGTCAAGAGCGCGCGCCAGATGCGTGCGCAGTTCCACGCCTACCCCGACGCGCTGGACGCGACCCTCGACATCGCCGAGCGCTGCGACGCCGCCATCGAGTTCGACCTCGATCTGCTCCCCGCCTTCCCCTGCCCCGAGGGGATGACCGAGGGCGAGTTCCTGCGCCACAAGGTGTGGGAGGGCGCCAAGGTCCGCTACGGCGATCCCGTCCCCACCGAGGTGGCCGAGCGCGTGGAGTACGAGCTCGGCGTCATCGAGCAGATGGGCTTCCCCGCCTACTTCCTGATCGTGGCCGACCTGTGTGAGCACGCCCGCTCCGAGGGCATCCGGGTGGGGCCGGGCCGCGGCTCCGCCGGCGGGTCGGTGGTGGCCTACTGCACCGACATCACCCGGGTCGATCCCATCAAGCACGGGCTGATCTTCGAGCGGTTCCTCAACCCGGCACGCATCCAGATGCCGGACATCGACATCGACTTCGACGACCGTCGTCGCGGTGAGATGATCAAGTACGCCGCACGGCGCTACGGCGAGGACCACGTCGCCCAGATCGTCACCTTCGGCACGATCAAGGCCAAGTCCGCCATCCGCGACGCCGCCCGGGTGCTCGACCACCCCTTCAAGGTGGGCGACGAGCTCGCCAAGATGATGCCGCCGCCCGTCCAGGGCAAGGAGGCGGCGCTGTCGGAGGCCTACGAGAAGTCCTCGGAGCTGCGCGCCGCACGGGAGGATCCCACCCACCGTGAGGTCCTCGACACCGCGGAGAAGCTCGAGGGCCTGAAGCGCCAGCACGGCATCCACGCCGCCGCGGTGGTCATCGGCGCGAAGCCGCTGCACGAGACCGTGCCGCTGCTGCGCACCGACAACGGGGAGATCGTCACCCAGTACGAGATGGGCGCGGCCGAGGACATCGGCCTGCTGAAGATGGACTTCCTGGGGCTGCGCAACCTCACGGTCATCTCCGACGCCGAGCGGCACATCGCCGCCAACCGGGGGGTGGAGGTCGACCTCGACGACCCCGAACTGCTCGGGGAGATGGACGATCCCGCCACCTTCCGGATGCTCGGTACGGGCTACACCCTGGGGGTGTTCCAGCTCGACTCCACGGGCATGCAGGCCCTGGTCCGCAAGCTCAAGCCCACCCGGTTCGAGGACATCTCGGCGCTGTTGGCGCTGTACCGCCCCGGGCCCCTGGGTATGGACATGCACATCGCCTTCGCCGACCGCAAGAACGGTCTCGAGCAGGCGGTGTTCGACCACCCCGACCTCGAACCCATCCTGGGCGAGACCCACGGGGTCATCGTCTACCAGGAACAGGTGATGCGCATCGCCACGGACCTCTCGGGGTTCTCCATGGCGGAAGCCGACGCGCTGCGCAAGGCGGTCGGCAAGAAGAAGCGCGACCTGATGGAGGCGCAGAAGGACCAGATGATCTCCGGCGGCGTGGCCAACGGCTACGACAAGGGGTTCATGGTCAACCTGTGGGGGCTGATCGAGAAGTTCGCGGAGTACGGCTTCAACAAGGCGCACACCGTCGCCTACGGGGTCGTCAGCTACCAGACCGCGTGGCTGAAGACCCACTACCCGGTGGAGTACATGGCGGCGCTGCTCACCAGCGTGAAGAACCACAAGGACAACAAGCCGCTCTACCTCAACGAGTGCCGGCGCATGGGCATCCCTGTGCTGCCCCCCGACGTCAACGAGTCGGGCAGCGACTTCACCCCGCGGGGCGAGGAGATCCTGTTCGGCCTGTCGGCCGTGCGCGGCGTGGGGGAGGGGATCGTGGCCTCCATCGTCCAGGCGCGGACCGCTGAGGGGCGCTTCGAGGACTTCGTCGACTTCTGCGCCAAGGTCGATGGGAGCGTCCTGAACAAGAAGTCCCTGGAGA
>SKTN01000034.1 GCA_007117945.1 Nitriliruptoraceae bacterium
ACACCGGCGGGTGGCAGCTGGTCGGGCAGCTCCGCCTCGAGGGCGTCGAGGCGTTCGAAGAGCTGGTCGGGGCTGGCGCCCGTGGGCGCGTCGCCGTCGGACTGTGCCAGCGCCGCACCGACGCCCACGGTTGCCAGGGCCAGCGCGCCTGTGGCGACGAGCGTGCCGATGATCCGTCGCCTGCGGCCCACGGTGTCCTCCTCGAGTCCGGTGTTCCTGCGGTGCCTTCGCACCCCTCAGGCGGGACCACGGTCCGCCTCCCCGGGGGTATCGGCACGTGGACCCCGCGACGTGAGCCCTGATCTGGGATCATCTGCAGCCACGGGAACAACACCACCCACGCTATGCGACGCATCGCCCGGTGTGAAGCCTGGGCAACAGCGCAGTGGCGTGGGTGGCGGGGCGCAGCGGGTCAGTACCGGTAGGCGTCGTCCTTGTAGGGGCCCTCCACGGGCACACCGAGGTAGTCGGCCTGCTCGGGGCTCAGCTCCGTGAGCCGGGCACCGATCTTCTCCAGGTGCAGGCGGGCGACCTCCTCGTCGAGGTGCTTGGGCAGCACGTAGACCTGGTGCTCGTACTGCTCGCCCTGCTGCCACAGCTCGAGCTGGGCCAGCACCTGGTTGGTGAAGGAGGTCGACATCACGAAGGAGCTGTGGCCCGTGGCGTTGCCGAGGTTCACCAGCCGGCCCTCGGCCAGGAGGATGACGTCCTTGCCGTTGGGCAGGTGGACGAGGTCGACCTGGGGCTTGATGTTGGTCCACTCGTGGGCACGCAGCGCCTCGGTCTCGATCTCGGTGTCGAAGTGGCCGATGTTGCACAGGATCGCGTGGTCCTTCATCTGCAGCACGCGGTCGTGGGTGACCACGCCCATGTTGCCCGTGGCGGTCACCACGATGTCAGCCTGGTCGATGACGTCGTCGATGCGCACCACCCGGTAGCCCTCCATCGCCGCCTGCAGGGCGTTGATGGGGTCGATCTCGGTGATGTAGACCGTGGCGCCCATCCCGTCCAGGGCCTGGGCGCAGCCCTTGCCGACGTCGCCGTAGCCGGCTACGACCGCGACCTTGCCGGCGATCATCACGTCGGTGCCGCGCTTGATGCCGTCGATCAGGGACTCACGGCAGCCGTAGAGGTTGTCGAACTTCGACTTGGTCACGGAGTCGTTGACG
Organism: Nitriliruptoraceae bacterium; assembly: GCA_007117945.1. Taxonomy (GTDB): domain Bacteria; phylum Actinomycetota; class Nitriliruptoria; order Nitriliruptorales; family Nitriliruptoraceae; genus T1Sed10-7. Next base: position 1,170 of record SKTN01000034.1, read on the forward strand.
TTGATGGCCGGCATCATCAAGGTGCCGCGCTTCTGCCAGGTCCGAAGCTGCTTGATCCCGGTGGTGGTCTCCTCCGACACCCCGAGGATGCCCTCGAGCAGTTCGGGACGCTCGTGGTGCACCAGGGCGGTGAGATCACCGCCGTCGTCGAGCAGCAGGTTCGGACCGGACCCGTCGGGCCAGACCAGGGTCTGCTCGATGCACCACAGGTACTCCTCCTCGGTCTCGCCCTTCCAGGCGAACACGGGGGTACCGGCGGCGGCGACGGCGGCGGCGGCCTCGTCCTGGGTGGAGAAGATGTTGCAGGACGACCAGCGCACCGACGCGCCGAGCTCCTGGAGGGTCTCGATCAGCACGGCGGTCTGCACCGTCATGTGCAGGCAGCCGGCGATGCGGGCGCCCTCGAGGGGACGCTGACCCTCGAAGCGCTCACGCAGGGCGATGAGGCCGGGCATCTCGCGCTCGGCGAGGTCGATCTCCTTGCGGCCCCACTCGGCGAGGGCGAGGTCACGGACCTCGAAGTCCTCACCGTCGTAGCGGCGCTGGATCGTGCGGGTCGGGGCGGTGGTGGTGTCGCTCATGTCCTACCTGTTCCGGGTGCGCCGAGGCGTGCCGTGGTCACGGCAGCGCGCTGGCGAAGGTGGGAGGTGGGGCCGGACTCGGCGTCCTCGTCGTGGGACAGTGTGCCTGATGTGGACCGGCGCTAGCTGTCCTGTTGGGGACTTCGGACCAGGCCCACCAGACGGCTCACCTCCTGCGCCGCGAGGGGCATGCGGACGGTGCGGTCGCGCTGCTCGGCCAGCCACGCGAGGAAGTGCGCCCTCGGGACCTCCCTGACCCCGAGGCTCGCCAGGTGCGGGGTCTGGAGCTGGACGTCGAGCAGGACGCCGCCGGCGCCGGTGAAGCGCGCGAGCAGCTCCACGAGGGCGACCTTGGAGGCATCATCGGCGCGGTGGAACATCGACTCACCGGTGAACACCCCGCCGACCTGCACCCCGTAGATCCCGCCCACCAGTGCAGCGCCGTCCCACACCTCCACGGAGTGCACCCACCCGAGACGGTGCAGCTGCAGGTAGGCCGCGCGCATCTGCGCCGTGATCCAGGTGCCCTCCGCCCCGCGGTCGGCGCACGCGGCGAGCACCGCATCGGTGGCGCGGTCAACGGTGGCGGTCCACCCCGAGCGGCGCAGTGTCCGGGCCAGGCTCCGGGACACGTGCAGGGTGTCGAGGGTGAGCACCCCCCGGGGATCGGGACAGAACCAGGGCAGCTGCAGACCGGGGTGCGGCCAGGGGAAGATGCCCCGCCGGTAGGCGTCGACCAGGGTCGCGGGGGCCAGGTCGGCCCCGAGCCCCACCAGCCCGTCGGCATCGGCGGTCTCGCCCCCGGGGAGGGCCCACACCGAGGGCGGGACGGAGCGCGGCACCCGCGTGCGCCCGTCGGCGGGTGCGGCGGGCGTGGTGGGCATGGCGGCCTCGGTGGGCGTGGCGCGCGCCGCGGGGGCTGCGCCTGGAGGACGTCCTGGTTGCACCACCCCTCCCCTGCCGGTCTCGGCAGGACGGTAGCGCTGGACTAGCGTGCCGGTCCGCACGTCGTCCGGCCGCTGTGGGAGGTCCCGTGGGCGAGCAACCGCACGCCGCAGGTCGTCGCGTCCACCTCGTGGACGGCACCTACGAGCTGTTCCGGGCCCACTACTCCAAGCGGCCGGCCCGCACCGCTCCCGACGGCCGCGACGTGAAGGCCACCGTCGGCCTGGCCGGCAGCCTGCTCGCGCTGCTCGATGACGCCGAGGAGGCGGTCACCCACCTCGGTGTCGCCTTCGACCGGCCCATCGAGAGCTGGCGCAACGCCCGGCTGGACAGCTACAAGAGCTCCGAGGGCGTCGACCCCGCCCTGCTCGCCCAGCTGGAGGGCGCCGAGGAGGCCGTGGCGGCCCTCGGCATCCACGTGTGGCGCGCCGAGGAGGTCGAGGCCGACGATGTGCTGGCCAGCGCGGCGGTGCAGCTCGCGCCCGAGGTCGACCAGGTCCGCCTGCTCACCCCCGACAAGGACCTCGCGCAGGTGGTGGACGGCACCCGGATCGTGCAGGTCGACCGGTCCCGGGACGTGGAGCGCGACGAGGCGGCGGTGGTCGAGCGGTTCGGGGTCCCCCCGACGGCCATCGCCGACCTGCTGGCGCTGGTCGGCGACGACGCCGACGGCATCCCGGGGCTCAAGGGCATCGGCCAGCGCACCGCCGCGACCCTGCTGGCCCGCTACGGCCACCTCGATGCCATCCCCGCCGATCCGGCGGCGTGGGAGGTCACGGTGCGCGGTGCTGCCCGCATCGCCGGGACGCGCACCGACCAGGCCGAGGCGGCGCAGCTCTACCGGGAGCTGACCACCCTGGCCCGCGACCTCGACCTCGGGGTGGGGCTCGAGGACCTGGCCGTCACGGGGGTCCCGCGTGCGCGCTTCCTCGCGTGGTGCGAGGCCGTGGGGGCCGACCGACTGCGTGACCGGCCACGCCGGTGGGCGTGAGCCGGCATGGCTGAGGATGCGGCCGAGGACCCCGCTGTCGACCCGGCGCCGGGGATGCGGCGCCACTCCGCGCTGATCGCCGCCGGGATCGCCCTGTCGCGGGTCTCGGGGCTGGTGCGTGACGCCGCCCTGGCCTTCTTCCTGGGTGCCAACGTCGGCGCCGACGCCTTCCGGGCGGCGCTGAAGATCCCGAACCTGCTCCAGAACCTGCTCGGTGAGGGGGTCCTGTCCGCCTCCTTCATCCCCACCTACGCCCGGCTGCTCGACGAGGACCGCGAGGAGGAGGCCGGGCGTGTCGCCGGGGCGGTGCTGGGCCTGCTGACGGTGCTGACCGGGGTGCTGGTGCTGGCCGGGATGGCCCTGGCGCCCGTGCTGGTGCGGGTGATCACCCCGGGCTTCGCCGGGGAGCGCCTCGAGCTGACGGTGCTGCTGGTGCGCATCATGTTCCCCGGGGTGGGGCTGCTGGTGCTGTCCGCGTGGTGCCTCGGGGTGCTCAACGCCCACCGCCACTTCTTCCTGTCCTACGTCGCACCCGTGCTGTGGAACGTCGGCATCCTCGCCAGCCTGCTGGCCCTGGCCGCCACCACGGTGCTGCCCCCGGTCCAGGCTGCGGGGTGGGGGGTGGTGCTCGGTGGGGCCCTGCAGCTGGGCGTACAGGTGCCCACGGTGCGACGTCTGCTGCGCGGCACCCTGCGCCCGTCCCTGGACCGGCACCTGCCGGGTGTGCGCACCGTGCTCTCGGCCTTCGGGCCGATCGTGCTGGGCCGGGGTGTGGTGCAGCTCTCCGCCCTGCTGGAGCTGGCCGTGGCCTCCCTGCTGGCCGTCGGTGCGGTGGCGGTGCTCGGGTACGCCCAGACCTTCTACCTGCTGCCCATCGCCCTGTTCGGGATGAGCGTGGCGGCCGCGGAGCTGCCGTCGCTGTCCACCCTCGGCAGCGGGGACCGCGACCGCCTGCGGGGTCGGTTGGATGCGGGGCTCGCGCGCAGCGCCTTCTTCGTCGTCGGGGCCGCCGTCGCCTACCTGCTGGTGGGCCGTGACATCGTCGACCTGCTCTTCGGCCGGGGCGCCTTCGACCCCCAGACCACCTTCCAGGTGGCGGTGGTGCTGGGCGTGTACAGCCTGGGGCTGCTGCCGGCGACGGCGTCCCGGCTGCTGCAGTCCCTGCTCTACGCCCTGGACGACGCCCGCACGCCCGCGGTCATCGCGGTGGTGCGGGTCGCGGTGGGCCTGGCGGTCGCCGTGCCCCTGATGTTCCTCCTCGACGGGCTGCGGGTGGACCTGACCGCGCCCGGCAGCGTGGTGCTGGCCGATCCCGAGGTCGGGGTGCGCCTGTCCCCCGCCGCTGCGGAGCTGCGCGACGCGACCCAGAACCAGTTGCGGCTCGGTGCGGTGGGGCTGGCGGCCGGCTCCGTGGTCGGGGCCTGGCTGGAGTTCCTGCTGCTGCGCCGTGCCGTGGCCCGGCGCGCGACGCGGCCGCGGCTCGGGGGCGGGACCCTGCTGCGCCTG
>SKTN01000005.1 GCA_007117945.1 Nitriliruptoraceae bacterium
GGCCCCGGGGCGCTGCGAAGCCAGGCGCGGCGGGGGGCGGGGCGTGTGGTGGGCCGGCGCGGGGCCCCGAGGGCGGGGTGGGCCCGTAGGCCCTCAGCCGCGGTGGACCAGGCCCCGACGGTAGGCCTCGGCCACGGCCTGGGCACCGGTCTCCACGCCCAGCTTGGTGTAGATGCTGGTCAGGTGGTTCTTGACCGTCTTGACCGAGAGGAACAGGCCGTCGGCGATCTCGCCCGGCCGCTGGCCCTCGGTGAGCAGCCCCAGGATCTCCCGTTCCCGCGCCGTGAGCCCGAGGTCGCTGGTGGAGGAGCGGCCGGCCGCGATCTCCATCACGCGGCTCGCGACCCCGGAGCTGAGGTAGGAGCCACCGTCGCGGACCGCCCGCAGGGCCTCGAGCAGCTCGTCGACCGACGCCGACTTGGAGACGAAACCCTTGACCCCGAGGGACACGGCGCGCTGCAGGCTGGCATCGTCATCGTGCATCGACAGCAGCAGCACGGCGATCCGCGGGTGGTCGGCGCGGAGCCGCTCGGCCACGGCCAGGCCGTCCTTGCCGGGCATGGCGATGTCCAGCACGACCAGGTCGGGCTCGTGGGTCGTCACGGCCTGCAGGGCCGCCAGGCCGTCGCCCACCTCGGCGACGACCTCCATGCCCTCCTCCCCGGCGACCGCCTTGACGATGCTCTGGCGGACCAGGGCGTGGTCGTCGGCCACGACGACGCGCACTGCCATGTCACGCACTCCCCGGTGGAAGGATGGGTTCCGTCGGTAACGTTAGGGCCACCTCGGTGCCCGTGCCCGCAGCCTCGGACACCGACAGCTCGCCGCCGAGCCGTGCGGCGCGCTCCCGCATGGAGTCGAGGCCGACCCCCCCGCCGGCGTACTCCGAGGCGCCACGCAGGCCGACGCCGTCGTCGCGCACGGTCAGTTCCACCGCCCCGGCGCGGGTGCCGAGGCGCACATCGATCCGGGCGGCGTCGGCATGACGCAGGGCGTTGGACAGGGCCTCCTGCGCCACCCGGAAGACCTCGTCGGCGCGTTCGGGCGCCAGCAGGACACGGTCCTCGATCGTGAGGGTCAGCAGCGGTCCGCGGGGGGAGCGCAGGTCCTCGAGGTAGCGCGACAGCAGCGCCCCCAGGTCCGAGGCCGCCGGAGCACGCAGTCCGGCGATCGTGCCCCGCAGGTCACCGAGCGCCGCCTCGGCGACCCGGGCGAGCCGGTCCAGCTCGCCGGGATCGATGTCAGCGCCGCGCGACAGCAGCCCGAGCTCGAGCTGGAGGTGGGCTAGGGACTGGGCCACGCCGTCGTGCAGTTCGCTGGCGATGTGGCGGCGGGCGGCGTCCGCCGCGCGCAGCTGGGTGCCGCTGAACAGCCGCGCGTTGTCGAGGGCGAGCCCGCCGTCGGCGGCCAGGGTCCTGAGCGCGTTGCGGGCGGTGCGTGCCGCCTCGAGGCTGTCGAACCCGACCAGCAGCACCCCAGGGGCCGGCCGGTCGCCGCCCAGTGCCAACACCTGCCAGGCAGCCACCTCGGTGCCGAGGACCCGGCGCAGGCGTTCGGACAGGTCCCGCTCCGCGCGCGCCGGGCGGCGTCGCGCCAGCAGCGGTTCCAGTTCGGCGGAGCGCAGGTGCAGCTGTGGCGGTGGTCGCAGGCCCGTCGCTGCGACCACCCGCAGGTCCTCGCCGGTGCGGATCAGCACCAGGCCGGCGCGCATCCCCGGCAGCTCACGCAACTCCGCGATGATCGCCGCCGCCACCGTGCCGGGGTCGAGGCCACCCGGCAGGTCCTCGGCGATGTCGTTGAGGGCGGCCAGCAGCCGGTTCGCCTCGCGCATGGCGAGCCGGTCGCGCACGGCGCTGTCGCTGAGCAGTTGGCTGGCGCTGGCGGTCAGCACGCCGATCATCGGCAGCAGCAGGGCGATGGCGAGCACGCCGTCCTCCCGCCAGGTGTCCTCCGGTCCCGTGACGGCCGCTGACAGCGCCACGACCACCGCCATCGTGGCGCCCGTGGCCAGGCCTGCGAGCAGCCCGCCCTGGGCCGCGGTCCCGGCCACCGCCACCAGCAGGAAGGGCAGGTAGGCCCCCGTGGCGCTGCCGCTGAACACCGCCAGCAACGCCGCAGCCACCAGGTCCGCGCTGCGCAGGTAGCGGTCGCGTCGGGCCAGGCCCGTGACGACCACGTACACGTTCAGCGCGAGGACCAGCGCCAGTTGCTCGGCGAAGCGGCCATCGAGCACCACCAGCACCACCGAGAGCAGGGCTGCCGCCAGCCGCGCCCAGCGCTCGAGCCCGACGGCGGACAGGCCCATGGCCAGCCGGTCGCCGGGCCGCTGGAGCCAGATGGGGGCGGCCCGGCCACCGCTGCCCATCGAGGTGCTCCGCCGGCCCACCTGCCGCTCCTGCCACGTCCGCGCTCGCTACCGTCCGTGACCCACGGGCGGCAGGGACGCCCCCGGGCCGTCACCCGGAGGATCCCGTCCCGGCACCCTACCCAGCACGAGCCCGGTGGCGGTCCGGCACGGACCGGCACCCCACCCCTCAGCACCCGAGGATCAGGAGCACCGGTGGTCCAACCGCCCCCGACCGGGGCACCGCCACGCACCGCCGCCGGCGCTGCACCCCTGCCCTTCGCGGGCAGGCTGCTGCCCCTGCGCCGGCTCACCGTGGCCGACGTGCTCGACGGCGCCTACCGGCTGTTCCGGGCGGTGCTGGGCCCCGCTGTCGTCCTCGTGCTGGTCATCACGGGGCCCCTGCAGCTGCTGACCAACCTGATCCTCGATCGGGTGGCGCCGGGGGTCGTCGGCGGCGGCATCACGGGCCTGATCGACCTCGACCCGACCGCCGCCACGGGCTCCGAGGTGGCGCTGCTGACCACGGGCCTGGCCAGCGGTTTGCTGGGCACGGTGCTCTCCCTGATCGCCGCGGCGGCGGTCACCGCGATGCTCCTGGCCGTGGACCGGGGGGAGGAGCCGACCCTCGGTGCGTCGGTGGGGGCCGCGGCGCGGGTCCTGGTCAGCGTGCTCGTCGCCTCCGTGCTGCTGGCGATCCTCGGCGGTGCGCTGTTCATCGGCGCGAGCGTGGTCAGCGTGATCGTGGCCATCATCCCCATCATCGGGCTCATCTTCCTGCTGCTGGTCTTCCTGCCCCTGCTGCTCGTGGCCACCGCCGCGTTCCTGGCCCTGCTGTCCCTGGTCGTGCCCGTCGCCGTGGTCGAGCGCACCGGCCCCCTGGCCACCGTGTCGCGCACCCTGTGGGTGTTCACGCGTGCCCCCGTGCGGATCGTGTGGATCAGCCTGCTGCTGGCGGTGGTGGTGGCCGTGCTCACCGTCGCGATCCAGCTGCCCTTCCTGCTCACCTCCGAGGTGGTGGGCACCGCGGGGTGGGCCATCGAGTCGGTGGGCGAGGTGGCCGGGCAGCTGCTCAGTGTGCCCGTCACCGCCGCCGCGGCCCTGCTGGTCTACCTCGATGTCCGTGTCCGGGTCGAGGGCCTCGATCTGCGGGTGCGGGCCCGTGATATGGCCGATCCCCACCGCGTCGGCGGCGGCATGGGCGTCGGCGGGGGTACGGGCGGCGGTTCGGTGGGCGGCGGCGCAGCCCCGGGCTCCGTGGCCGGCCCATCGGGGCCGCGGTGACGGACCTGGTCCACGACCCCGAGCGGGTGCGCGAGATCGCCCGGTCCATCGTGACCGAGCCGCCCTACCGCGCGGGCCCCCCGGGCCCCCTGCGTCGGGCCTTCCAGCGGATCCTCGACGTGGTGGGCGACGTGCTGGGCAACGCGCTCGGCACCGTGGCGACGGTGCCGGGGGTGGCCTGGGTGCTCGCCGGCCTGGGCCTGGTGGCCCTGGCACTGGTGGTGTGGCGGGCCACCCGCGGTGTCACCCTGGGACGCGGGGACCACGCGGCGGTACCCGAGGCGGCCAGCGAGCGCCCCGCGACGGCCTGGGCTGCCGATGCCGACCGCCTGGCCGCTGCCGGCGACCTCGAGGGCGCCCTGCGGGCCCGCTACGTCGCGGCCGTGGTCACCCTCATCGAGCAGGGGGCCATCGAGGACGTCCCGGGCCGCACGATCCGCGAACTGGACGCGGAACTGGCCACGCTCGCGCCCTCGCTGCAGCCCGTGCTCGCCCGCGCCGGCGAACGCGTGGAGGCCGTGGTCTTCGGTGACCAGCCCGCTGCGGCGTCCGATTTGGATCTGGCCGCCGAGGCGCTGGACGCCGCCCGCCGGCAGCGCCCGTCGGTGCAGGTGGGAGGTCGCCTGTGAGCGCCGCAGCCCGCACGCGACGGGTCCTGCTGATCGCCGGCGCCCTGGCGGCCCTGGTGGCCAGCGTCCTGCTCGTCGGGCCCCCCAGCAGCGAGCTGCCCCTGGACCCCACGGGTGTCGGCCCCCAGGGCCTGCGCGGGGTGGTGGAGACCCTCGAGGAACTCGACATCGAGGTGGCGGTGCAGGAGCAGCCCACGGACGCGACCAGCACCCGGGCCCTGCTGCCCGTCGACCGGCTGGCCGAGGATGACCGCGCGGACTGGGAGGAGTGGGTCGAGGAGGGCGGCACCCTGGTGGTGACCGACCCCACCTCCGCGCTGTCGACGTTGGCGCCCCTCGGCAGCGACCGCTTCGTCGGCCGCGAGGATCGTGGTCCCGAGTGCGGCCTGCTGCCCGAGGTCGATGCCGTGCGGCAGGCCGCCTGGGAGGGCCTCGAGGTCCCCGAGGAGGCCGAGGGTTGCTTCCCCGTCGGTGACGACGCGGGCGCATGGCTGGTGGCCGAGCCCCGGGGCGACGGGCTGCTGGTGGTCCTCGGCAGCGCCGAGCCCCTGACCAACGCCCTGCTCGACCAGGCGGACAACGCCGTGCTGGCGGCCACCCTGCTCGCGCCCGCGCCGGGGGACCGGGTCGTGATCATCCCCCGCCCGGCCGCCGCGGCCGAGGGGGAGGGTGGTCTCCTCGCCCTGATCCCGCTGCGCGTGTGGACCACGCTGTCCATCGCGGTGCTGGCCCTGCTGCTCGCGGTGCTGTGGCAGGGCCGCCGGGACGGTCCCGTGGTGCACGAGCGCCTGCCGCCGGTGCTGCCCAGCGCGGAGCTGGCCCGCTCCGTGGCGGGGCTGCTGCAGCGCGCCGGTGACCGCCACGACGGCGCCGAGCGGATCCGACGCGGCACCCGGCGCGAGGCGAC
>SKTN01000334.1 GCA_007117945.1 Nitriliruptoraceae bacterium
AAGTAGCGCAGCATCTTCTCGGTCACGTCGAAGTCGGCGATCACGCCGTCCTTCAGGGGCCGGATCGCCATGATGTGGCCGGGGGTACGGCCGATCATGCGCTTGGCCTCGGAACCCACGGACAGGATGTGCCCGGTCTTGGTGTTGATCGCCACCACGGAGGGCTCGTTGAGCACGATGCCACGCCCACGGACGTAGACCAGGGTGTTGGCCGTACCGAGATCGACCGCCATGTCGCGACCGAGGAACTGCAGGGAGTTGCCGATGTTCGCCGCCACAGGGTGACCTACCGCTGGAGGAGGGGGCGTCGATGACGCGGGGACGTGCCGGGCGCTGCGGGCGTCGTACGGCGGAACGCACGACGCGGGAGGGTGCGCCCGCGCAGCGCAAGGCTAACACCCGCGTCGCCGACCCGCCCCGGGCCGTGCCCCCACCGGACGGACGCTGGCCCGAGGGCCCCGGCCGGTCACCGGCCGGTCGTACCTCCTGCGCCCGGACGTGTCCCGGGGTCACACCACACCACGCCGCGCCAGGCTCACCCAGCGCGTTCCGCCGACCACGAGATGATCGAGGACCTCCACGCCGATCAGCTCCCCGGCCCGCACCAGACGACGGGTGACCTGCTCGTCGTCCCGGGAGGGTTCCGGGTCACCCGAGGGGTGGTTGTGGGCCAGCACCAGGGCGGCGGCGTTGGCCAGCAGCGCGTCCCGGAACACCTCCCGTGGGGCCATGAAGGTGTGGTCCAGGCTGCCGATGCTGACCGTGGCCGTCCGCAGCAGGCGGTGCTTGGTGTCCACCAGCGCGGCGACGCAGCGCTCGCGGTCCGCGCCCAGGAGGGCGGGGACCAGGATCTCGGCCGCCGACTCCGGGCTGGTGACCTCCGCCCGGACGGCGTCTCCGGCCGCCCACCAGCGGTCGCTACACGCCGGGTGGGCACAGCCCAGATCGCCCGGCGGGCTGGTCCGGCCGGTGTCGGCCCCCTGTCGGAACGCGATCGTGGCGACGGCGGCGTCGCTGGCGGTGTCCACAGGCACGGCTCCTGGTCGCGGGTGCGGGCACCATGCCCGCTCCCGCGCCCCGAGGGCCGATGGATCGCGGCCAGCCTGTGGATGACCGCCCCCGAGGGAGCGGTACCTCGCGGGTCGGGGGGTCAGAACCGCCCGGGGAAGAACAGCTCGAGCTCACGCTGCGCGGAGGCCGCGGAGTCGGAGCCGTGCACGATGTTCTCGCCGATGATCGTGGCGAGGTCACCCCGGATCGATCCCGGCGTGGCGTCCACGGGGTTGGTCGCACCCATGATCGTGCGCATGCACGTGATCGCGTCCTCACCCGACACGCACATCGCCACCAGCGGACCCGAGGTGATGAAGGCCACCAGCTCGCCGAAGAAGGGCTTGTCGGTGTGCTCGCCGTAGTGCTGCTCCGCGGTGGCACGGTCCAGGGTGCGCAGCTCGAGGGCCTCCAGGGTCAGGCCCTTGCGCTCGATGCGGGAGATGACCTCGCCGATCAGCCCGCGGGCGACGCCGTCGGGCTTGACGAGGATGAGGGTGCGTTCGGTGGCCACGGTGGACTCCATGGTGGTTCGGGGGTCGGGGGTCGGGAGGTCGACGAAGGTCACGGGTCGACGAAGGTCAGGGGTAGGCGGTCGGTGGTCGACCCGGTGTGGGGGCGGTGCGCTCCCCGGCGGCCGCGACGCTACTCGGGCCAGCTGAGCTCGTCGTCCGCGTCGCCGAGCAGTTGTTCGGCGAGGTCCTCCACGCCGAGCTCGTCGTCGGGGGTGAGCACCACCTCGTCATCGAGGTGGTCGACCATCGGCAGGTGCCGGCTGCGGGCCGCCCCGACGGTGTGCAGGGAGCCCGCGACCAGGACACCGTCCTGTGGCCCGGCGACCGCGGTCGCCAGGGCGAGCGCGCTCGTGACGTCGGTGGCGACCTCCACCACCACCCCGGTACCTGCCCAGGTCGTGGCCGCGGCGGTGCGCATCCGCTCCAGGCTCGCCGCCCGGGGGGAGGGCGCCCGGGTGACCACCACGTGGGAGACCGCGTCGCGGAAGGCGGCGAGGATCCCCTCGATGTCCTTGTCGTCGAGGCAGGCCACCACCAGGACCAGCTCACCGAAGGCGAAGGCCTCACCGACGGCTGCGACGGAGGCCCGGGCACCGTGGGGGTTGTGGGCGCCGTCGAGGAGGACGGTGGGCTCACGGTGCACGATCTCCAGCCGCCCCGGCACGCTGACCGCCTCCAGACCGTGGCGGAGCACCTCGTCGTCCATGGCGTCGAAAGCCGCGCCGGTCAGGGCGGCGAAGGCGGCCAGTGCGAGGGCGGCGTTGTCGGCCTGGTGCGCGCCGAACAGGGGCAGCAGGACATCGTCGAGCTCCCGCTCCCCCACCCGGAGGTTGAGGGACTGCCCGCCGACGGCGATGGCGCGATCCACGACCTCGAAGTCCTCGCCGGCCCGCCACCGCCGCGCCCCGGCATCGTCCACGGCGGCGTCGATCACCGCGTCCACCTCGGGATGCTGCTGGGCGGTGACCACCTCGGCACCGGGCTTGATGATCCCGACCTTCTCCCCCGCGATCTCTGCCGGGCTGCGCCCGAGCTCCGGGTGGTCGATGTCGATCGGGGTGAGCACCGCGACCTCACCGCGCACCAGGTTCGTCGCGTCCCACCGGCCGCCCATGCCGACCTCGAAGATGCCGACGTCCACGGGCGCGTCGGCGAACCACCAGCCGGCCATGGCCGTGAGCACCTCGAAGTAGGTCAGGAGGTCGGCCTGCTCGCCGTGCTCGGTGCGGGCACGCTCGTCCAGCAGGTCGGCGAGCGCCGCCACCTCATCGTGGACAGCGGCGAAGCGCCGGGCGGAGATGGGGTGACCGGCCACGCTCATGCGCTCGCGCACCGACTGCAGGTGCGGCGAGGTGTAGGTGCCGGCGGCGATCCCCGCTGCGGCGCACAGCGAGGCGACCATCCGGCTGGTGGAACCCTTGCCGTTGGTACCGGTCACGTGGACCGACGGGTAGGCCCGCTGCGGATCCCCGAGCAGGGCGTTGAGCGCGGTGATCCGCTCGAGGTCGGGGACCATGCGGCCGGGTCCGCGGGCGACGAGCCGGTCGTACGCAGCGTCGAAGGCCGCGGCGATCTCGGCCTGCTGGGGGGTCAGGGACACGGGTGCGCTCGCTCGAAGTCGGGGCGGGGGTGCGGCGGGTGCGGTCCGGCGGGAACGGCACGAGGTGGGGTGTCTGCCCCGGCGGGGACGGGTCCGCCACCCCGGCAGCGCGAAGGGCCGGGGTGGGGCCCGGCGTCTACGAGGTGCGGGGCCAGCCGGGGCACCTCCGCCGACTCGGCCACCGGAGGCGCTGCGGAGACGCTACCGCCTGGCCGGTCGCGACCCCACCGGCTGACCGGGGCGAGCGCCCACAGCCGCCCCCTCCCCGGCTCGTGGTCCGTAGCTGGGCCAGGGCCCAGGACGCGACCACCCGGCGCACCCACGAGCACCCAGGACGCGACCACCCGACGCACCCACGGGCACCAGTGCCCGAGCGCCCGGGCCACGCGCGGTCAGGCCTCGAGCAGCGCGCGGACCTCAGCGGGACCCGGGCAGGCCAGGGCCGACTCGGCCAGCCGCTCGGCGTCGGCGAGGTCCACCTCGCGCACGGCCTGCTTGATCAGGGGGACGTCCCGAGGCGGCACCGACAGCTCCCGCACCCCGAGGCCGATCAACAGCCCGGCCACGGCCGGATCGCTGGCCAGGTCCCCGCACACCGCCACCCGGGTGCGGCTGCCCGCAGCCGCGCTGCCGACCATCCCGATGAGGGCGAGGACACCGGGGTCGAGATGGTCACCGAGCGCGGCCACCGCGGGGTTGCCCCGCTCCGCGGCCAGGGTGTACTGGGTCAGGTCGTTGGTGCCGATCGAGAAGGTGTCCACCTCGCCGACCAGGTGCCGGGCCTTCAGTGCCAGCGCCGGCACCTCCACCATCACCCCGAGCGGAAGGTGCTCGGGGACCCGGTGGCCCTCAGCGGACAGCTCCTCGGTGACCTCAGCCACCAGACGACGCACCGCCGCTATCTCCGTCACGGCGGCCACCATCGGCAGCATCAGCTCGACCGGGTGGTCGGCGGCCACGCGCACCGCTGCACGCAACTGGGTCCGCAGCAGACCCGTCTCGGCCAGGGAGAGCCGGATGCCGCGGGTGCCGAGGAAGGGGTTGTCCTCCCGGGGCAGCTCGATGTAGTCGAGGGGCTTGTCACCCCCGACGTCCAGGGTCCGCAGGGTCACGGGCCGGCCCTCCACGGCCGCACAGATGCGGGTGTAGGTGGCGACCTGCTCCTCCTCGTCGGGCGCGTCGGGACGGTCGAGGAAGAGGAACTCCGTGCGCAGGATCCCGACGCCGTCGGCGCCCTCCCGGGCCGCGAGCTCCGCGTCGCGGGGCAGGCCGACGTTGGCCTGGACCCCCACGGCGGTCCCGTCCCGGGTGGTGACGTGCTCACCGGCGCGTGCACGCAACCGCGCGTGGGCGGCCGCTCGGTCCTCCACCGCACGCCGGACCTCCGCGGCACGCCGCTCGTCGACCAGCGTCTCGACCCGCCCGGCATCCCCGTCGACCACCACCTCGGTGCCGGGTTCCAGGGTGAGGACCTCCGCGCCCAGGGCCACCACCGCGGGGATGCCCAGCGCCCGGGCGATCAAGGCCGCGTGGGAGGTGGGCGAACCCACGGCGGTGAGCACGGCCCGGACCTGGTCCGGATCGAGCCTGCCGGCCTCGGAGGGCGACAGGTCGCGTACGACCACCACGCCCTCGGGTGCCACGGCGTCGCGCTCCACCCCCACCAGCTCCGCAAGGACCTCGCGGCCCACGGCGTCGAGGTCGGCGGCCCGTGCGACGAGGTAGGGGTCCTCGAGGGTGCTGTAGTGGGCCAGGGCCTCCTCGACGGCGGCGCCGAAGGCCGTGGCCGCATCCGCACCGTGGGCCTCGATCCGCGCCTGGGCGCCGGCGAGCAGGTCCGGGTCATCGAGCAGCAGCAGCTGGGTGCCGACCATCTCCGCGGCGGCACGCCCCGCACGCCGGGCGAGCTCGTCCCGGGAGCGTCGCAGCAGGCCGTGGACGGCGGCGACGGCAGCGGCCAAGCGCGCCGCCTCGGCGTCGGGATCGCCGGCTCTC
>SKTN01000061.1 GCA_007117945.1 Nitriliruptoraceae bacterium
CCCGGGCTGCACACCCATTAGCGTGGCCGGCATGCGCCTGATCACCTGGAACGTCAACTCGATCCGCGCCCGCCTGCCCCGGGTGCGCGAGCTCCTCGCCGAGCACCGGCCCGACGTGCTGTGCGTGCAGGAGACCAAGGTCGCTGACGACACCTTCCCGCACGCCGCCATGGCAACGGAGGGCTACCGCGCGGTCGCCGCGTCCGAGGGCCGGTGGAACGGGGTCGCGCTCCTGGTGCCCGAGGACACCGAGGTCACCGAGGTGGTGACCACCCTGCCCGGGGCACCGGCGCCGGAGGAGGCGCGGTGGATCGAGGCCGTCGTCGCGGGGGTGCGCATCGCCTCTGTCTACGTCCCCAACGGCCGGGACCGCGAGCACCCGATGTTCGCGGCCAAGCTCCGCTTCCTCGAGGCCATGCACGACCACCTCGATGGTGTCGCCGCACCGACGGTCGTGGCGGGTGACATGAACATCGCGCCGGAGGACCGGGACGTGTGGGACGTGGCCCAGGCCAGCCTGACCACCCACATCACCGAGGAGGAGCGCTCGCGCCTCGGTGCGTTGCTGTCGCTGGGGTTCATCGACGCCTTCCGTGCCGTGGAGCCGGAGGGGGAGGGGTTCACCTGGTGGGACTACCGGATGGGGGCCTTCCGCCGCGGCTGGGGGATGCGCATCGACCTCGCGTTGGTCGGTGCCGGGCTGACCGTCACCGACTGCCGCGTCGACACGACGTTCCGCCGGGTCAACGCGGCCGGTGACAAGCCCTCGGACCACGCACCCCTGGTCGTGGACCTGGCGCGGTCTGGCAGCTGATGACCAGCTGGCCTCGCGGATGCCGGGCAGCTCCCCGCTGGGCGTCGCCCTCAGCGAGCTCGCTGATGTGGCCGCGGTGGGTCGTGGGCCGCCGTGTCGTTGCGGAGGGCCAGCAGTTGCACGCCGAGTCCGAGGTCCGCGAGCAGCAGGCCAAGGTCGAGGCCGTGCTCCCGTGCCTCCTCACCGATCATCGCGATGGTGGTGGTGAGCGCGGCCAGCGTCGCAGCACCGTCCGGCCCCATGAGCGCGTGCCGCAGCAGCGCCTCGGCACCACCGTTGTCGCCCGAGATCGCAGCGGTGCACACGGCGATGGCATCGAGCACGCTCGTGGCATCGGGCGGTGGCTGGTGCGGGAGCAGGCTCACGTGGATCCCTTCCGTGCCGGATCGTTCCTGGGCTGCGCGGCGGTACGAGGCTGTAGGGCCGATCCCTGGCGCGGTCGGTGTGGCGGCCAGATGCCCAGCCCCGGGCACGCACCGCTGCCGGTCGTGATGCGGTCGGCACGCTCCGGATCCAGCCCGCGCAGCGCCGCGGTGATGCGCTGGGCGGCACGTCGGTGACCGACCAGGTTGCCGGCCGTCGGGCCGAGGACGAGGCCCGCCGCCGCACCGGTGAGGTGCACGTTGGTCCCCGGCCAACGGAGCGCGTCATCGAGGTCCGGGAGCCCACCGGCGATCGCGATCGGCCGCAGCCGGCGCACCTGCGTCAGCAGCGGATCGGTCGCGACGTCGATCCGCCCACCGGTGGCGCACCACAGCTCGGCCGCTGCGAGGACCTCACCGTCGTCGAGGCACAGGCGGACACCCTCGCTCGTGGATCCCACGTCCGCGAGCTCGCGCCGCTCGCGCAGACACAGTCGTCCGGCGTCCTCCAGGCGCTGTAGCAGGACGCGGTTGCGGTGGGGCATCGTCCCGCCACCGCGCGCTGCGGCCAGCATGCGGGCACGGAGGACCGGATCCACCTCGGCACGGAAGCGTCGGAGCTGCTTCTGCCCCAGCCAGGTGGGGTGGGTGTCGTAACGGCGCACCCTGAGCCGGCTCCGAGCGATCAGCGTCACCCGGGCCCCGCGTTCGGCCGCACCGGCGCACAGCTGGGCCGCGGACAGCCCACCGCCGACGACGACCACGTGACCACCAGCAGGTGTCGAGCGGACGTCGCAGCGATCGCCCTGCCGAACGGCCGGGTGGCCGCCACCTCCCTGGTCGCGCAGCGCGAGGGGCTCGCTCGGTACGCGACGGTTGGTGGCCAGGACGACACGGTCGGGCCGACGATGCGTCCCATCGGCGAGGTAGAGCACAGCCGTGCCGTCACCGAGGAGCTCCAGGGACGTGACGGAGCTCGCCGTGATCGCATCGGTGAGGCGCGCCGCGCGCACGAGGTCCGCGGTGAAGCGGGCGAAGACCCCCGTGGTGGGCAGGTTGGCCTGGCCGCTGCGCACCAGGTCATCGGGTCCCGCAGTCGCCAGCAGTGCGAAGGGATCGGGGTGCGGGTGGTGGACCGCCGGCGACCGCAGGTGGGCGATGGACTGGGCGGCGAAACGGTGGTGCCAGGCGGTCAGCCACCGCCCCTGGGGATCGATGATCTCGAGTGGACCGAGCTCGTGGCACCGCAGCAGTGTGGCGGTGGCGAGGGCGGCGGGGCCGGCGCCCACGATCACCGTGCCGCCCGTTCGTGGTGGTGGCGCGGACGCTGGGGATGCGGTCAGCAGGTGGGTGCCTCCTCGGGGGGACCCACCGGACACTAACGAGACTAGGAACTATTCTCAACAAAGGGTCGCGACCGTCCGCGTCCTGCGACCTGGTCGTGGACATCCGCGGGGTGTGGGCGCGGCGCCCCCTCGCGGCACCAGCTGGGCCCCGCCGTGGCGGGGCCCAGGGGTCGCGATCGCGGGGGCGTGTCAGTGCTCGTCGTAGTGGTCACCGTGCTCGGCGTGACGATGGCCGTCGTGGACGTAGTCGATGTGGTCGCCGTGGGTGACGGCCTCGTGCCCGCAGTCCGGCCCGTGTGCATGCTCGTGTGGCTGCGCGACGGCGTGGAGGTCGTCGACGGCGCACTCGTCGTAGTGCCCGTCGTGGCGTCTGTGCGCGTGGCCGTCGTGCAGGTAGTCGACGTGACCCTCGTGCTCGACCGCTGCGTGGCCGCAGTCGGGGCCGTGCTCGTGGGTGTGCTGCTCGTGGACGGTGCAGGTCGCCATGGGTGCTCCCGTGGGCTGTCGTGGAGGGGTCTCGCGCGGATCCGGCGCGGCACACATCCTAACATCGGTGTATCGCGATGTCACGATGTATAGCCGGCGCGACAGCAGCGGCGTCGCGCCGGCAGCTGCAGCGGTCAGGGCGCCTCGCTCGCGTGGATCACGGCATCCTCGACGATGTGTGCCACGTGCTCGTCGACGAGGTGGTAGGTGACCGTGCGTCCCTCGCGGACCGCCGCGACGAGCCGCACGCCGCGCAGGATCGCGAGGTGTTCCGAGACCCGTGGCTGGGCCACCCCGAGGGCCTCGACGAGCTGGTGGACCGCTCGCGGGCCGGTGGACAGCTCGCGCACGATGGCGATCCGGATCGGGTTGGACAGGGCCTTGAAGGTGTCGGTCACCCGGTCCATGTGTTCGGTTGCCGGTCCCACCCGCGTTCCCTCCGTCCCCGTGGCAGGGTAACCCGAGGGGCGCTGTGGCCGCGGCGACCTGGGCGGTGTGGGCGCCAGCGCGGTCCGGGCGGGCAGCCGGTCAGTTGCCGAGCTGGTCCTCGTGCCGGTGATCGTGGGTGTGGGGATCGTCGAGCACCAGGGTGCCGTCCTCCAGCACGTGGACGTGTCCGCCGTAGGCCTGGCCCAGCAGGTCCGGCGTCAGCACCATCTCGGGGGCGCCTGAGGCGACCACGTCGGTCGCGATCAGCACCGCGACGTCCGCCAGTCGTGCCGTGCCGACGTCGTGGGTGGTGAGGATCACGATGCGGCCGCGGTCGCGCTCCTCCTCGATCACCTCGGTGATGACCTCCTGGGTGATGATGTCGAGGCCGGTGATGGGCTCGTCGAGCAGGAGCACCCCCGCGCGCTGGGCGAGCCCCTGAGCCACGTAGGCCCGCTGGCGCTGCCCCCCGGACAGCTCGTGCAGCTGCCGGTTCCGCAGGTCGTCGATGCGCATGCGGTGGATCGCGTCCTCGACGGCGGTGCGGTCCTCGGCGGTGAGCCGCCCGATCATGCCGCGCCGTCCATAGGCCCCCATGCGCACGGTCTCCAGCACGGTGAGGGGCACCGCTTGGTTGGCGACGGTGGTCTGGAGGACGTGGGCGACGGCGTTGCGGCTCGGGTGGCCGTCGGGGCCCGTGACCGACACGTGGCCGCGGGTCGGGTGCACCAGGCCGGAGATGGTCGACAGCAGGGTGCTCTTGCCCGAGCCGTTCGGGCCGATGATGGCCACCGAGGTGCCCGGGCCGATGTGCAGCGAGGCGTCACGGACCGCGACGATCTCCCCGTAGGAGACCCACAGGCGGTCGATGTGCACGCTCGGGCCGACCGCGCGGGTCTGCGCGGCGGGCGCTCCCGACGATCCTCCGGCTGGCTTTTCAGGAACAGTTCCCATTATCCTCCTCGTCTGCGCTGCCGAGAACGGTAGCGCCGCCGGCGCCGCACGTCGTGACCGTCGACAGACGCCACGCCCCGGCTCGGCGCCACGGTGCCGCGTGCTGCTCGCGCCGTGGCCACCGCCAGTCCCTCCTTCCCGCACCCCGATCTCCACAGCTCTTCCCGTAGCTCCAGACCCACCAGCGCACCTCCGCACCCGCATCCGAACCGCACGCAGCTCGACCTTCGAGGTACTCCATGCTCGCACCGCACCGATCCCGACGCCATCGACGCGCTCCTGTGCTCCTCCTCGCCGTCCTGGGCCTGATCCTCGCAGCCTGCGGGGCGGAGGCCGACCCCGAGCCGGAGGCAGCGGCCGAGACCGACGTCGAGGAGACCGAGGAAGAGGAGGTGGATGACGCTGCTGACGAGGGCGATCGCCTCCAGATCGTCGCCACGACCTCCATCCTCGGCGACATCGCCGCGACCCTCGCGCAGGACGATGCCGAGGTGACGGTGCTCATGCCGCCGGGTGTGGATCCCCACGGGTACGAGCCCTCGGCCAGCGACGGGAGGGTGCTGCGCGAAGCCGACCTGATCATCGCGAACGGACTGCAACTCGAGGAGAACCTCGTCTCCGTCCTGGAGGCGGTCGAGGAGGAGGGTGGCAACATCCTGTCCCTGGCCGAACAGCTCGATCCGATCGAGTTCGACTGGGATGGCCCGGGTCACAGCCACGGCGATGATGAGCACG
>SKTN01000075.1 GCA_007117945.1 Nitriliruptoraceae bacterium
CAGCTCCCTCCATGACGCAGATCATGACGGAACCGCGGGCGAAGGGGAAGTGACGACCCCGTACCACGACGGTGTGGTCAGCCGCACCCGGTCCAGTGGGCCCGCACCGGGTGATGACACGGGCGTGCTCCATGGCTGTGGGGTCCTCGTGCGTCGAGCCTGGCAGGACACCGACGCACCGCACACACACCCCGTCCTCGGAGAGAGCCCCATGAGCACGACCCTGCCCGACCCCACCGCACCGTCCGTCACCGTCGACAGCCCCGTCCACACCCGCAGGAACCCCTGGCTGCCACCGCTCGTGGCCCTGACCGGCGTCGTCGCGCTCGGCGATGTGGTGTTCATGGCCCTGATCCCGTCGCTGATCCCACCCCTTGCGGCCGGCGTCGTGCTGACCCTTGTCGGGGTGACGCTGGTGCGCCGGCGGCCGCGCGCCGCGATCGTGGTGCTCGGCCTGACCAGCGCGGTGCTGCTCCTCGCCGGCCTGGCCTTCCTGTCCTCGCACCTGGCCCACCCGGGCTCGCCCATCGACTTCCTCCACGCCGTGCTCGCGATCGTCGGCCGGGCGCTCGCCGTCATCGCGGCGGTCGGCGCCTGGCGCGGTGCCGGGGCCTCCAGCGCACGCCGCCTGGCAGCCGCAACCCTGGGGCTCGCCGGCCTCGCGGTCGCCGTCTCCGGCGTGTCCACGCTGCTGACCGACGGGCAGTCCGTCCGTGACGGCGACATCACCGTGACCATCACCGGGTCCCAGTTCCCGGACGTCGTGGTGGTGGAACAGGGCCAGACGCTCCACCTCGACAACCAGGACCTGTTCCGCCACACCTTCACCGTCCCCGACAGCTCCCTCGACGTGGACCTGCCGGCGGCCACCGCCGCGCGTGTCACGGTCGACCTGCCCGCGGGGAGCTACGGCGTGATCTGCGACATCGCCGGGCACGAGCACATGACCGCGGTGCTCGAGGTGCGGTGAGCGTGACCGCCCGCCACCTGCAGGACGCCGCCCGCGTGAAGGCGCGCGGACCGCAGCAGGGGCTGACCACACCTGCGCAGGGAGGGCAGCCACACCACAGGACGTGGGCCAGCACCGTGGGCGCCCGGCCGGAACCGGGCGAGCATCGCACGGACCCCGCTGCAGGGGCGCGGACCGTGCACCGTCGCCCAACACCCACCAGGGAGCACCAGGGACGGCGCACCTCACCGGAAGCCGAGGAGAGCGACATGAGGACGAGGACCACGACGATGCTGGCAGCGATGCTGCTGGCCCTGAGCCTGCTGGCGGCACCAGCGGCGGCCAACGGGGAGCACGACGACGGCTGGGGGCCGATGGGCCCGCATCCGCACGCCCTGCTACTGCACGCCGACTTCGAGCCGAATCCGCTCTACGGACAGCCGATGCAACCGCCCTATCTGATCCACGGCTTCCGGCAGTGCGTCGACCTCGCCGGTGGTACGGCGTTGCCGAGGAGCAACCACCACACCGGCGTCCACCAGGGGAGGGCGGGCGACGCCCTCAGGAACAACGCGAGCCACATCGTCGTCCCGGCCACCTGCATGCAGATCGCTGCAGCGTTCAGCGGCTGAGCCGGTTGCCAGGCACGGGCCCAGGCTGACGCGGCGACCAGCGCCCGCCCAGCCTGGGCTCACGCCTGCGCGGGGATCCGTCGCAGGAGGAGCTGCAGGGCGCGGGTGAGCGGTTGGCCAGCTCCGCCCGTGGCGCCTAGCCTCGGAGGTTCCGAGCGTGCTCGAAGCGGACCATCGAGGCTCGGCCGCCCACCGGTCGGCGAGCCGGAAGCCCGACGCCCCCCCGAACGGCAACGCCAGTGGTGCGTGACCAGCTCGTCGCAGTGGTCAGGGAGTTCACCGGCAGCATCGTCAACCCCTTCGATCTCGACGAACTCCTGCACCGGCTGATGCGCCACGCGATCGACGTCGTGAGCGCCTCCGGCGCCGGGGTCATGCTCGCACGGGACGACGGCGATCTCCGGTTCATCGCGGCGTCGGAGGAACGCATCGTCCGCGCCGAGCAGCACCAGGCGGAGCTGGAGAGCGGTGCCTGCTTCGAGGCCTACAGCACCAACCGCGTCATCGTGGTGGAGGACCTCGCCGCCGAGACGCGGTGGCCCCGCTACGCCGAACACGTCGTGGCGTTGGGGCTGCGCGCGGTCATCGGTGTCCCGATGCACGCCTGTGGACAGCGGATCGGCGTGATGAACATCTACCGGGACGAACCGACCCGGTGGAGCGCGGAGCAGATCGAGATGGCCGAGATCGTCACCGCCATGGGAGCCGGCTACGTCCTCAACGCGAACCAGCTCCGAGCCGAGCACACCCTGGGCGAGCGGCTCCAGGCAGCGGTCGACTCCCGCGACGTCATCGGGCAGGCCAAGGGCATCCTCATGGCACGGGAGGGGATCGGTGCGGATGCGGCCTTCGAGCTGCTACGCGAGCGATCGCAGCGGCACGAACGCACGCTGCGCGCCATCGCCGAGAGCATCATCGCGGAGCACCAGTCCTCGACGTGAGCACCGCTGCGTCCCCGTCACGGGCAGCTGGCGGGAGCGCGGCGCCCACAACCGCGCGGGGATGGACCCACCCTCACCACCCCGGCGCAACCGCCGGGTCCGACAACGGGCCGGCCTCGGCGCCCGCGGTCGCGACGTCCCAGTAGCTGCCCAGGCGCGCGACGATGCACCCCTCCTCCTCCGCGAAACAGCGCTGGCC
Source organism: Nitriliruptoraceae bacterium (assembly GCA_007117945.1). Classification (GTDB taxonomy): domain Bacteria; phylum Actinomycetota; class Nitriliruptoria; order Nitriliruptorales; family Nitriliruptoraceae; genus T1Sed10-7. Next base: position 2,722 of record SKTN01000075.1, read on the forward strand.
CAGGGCGTGTGCTGCCGCCTGCAGCTCGGCGCGGCGCCGATCCAGCAACCCGCACAGTGCCGCCACCCTGCGCGCTCCTGCGAAGCGCGCCGGCGCGGCGGTGAGGTCCGCACGCAGGACCGCGAGATCGTGGTCGTCACCGAGCAGGTCCGTCAGCGCGTGCACCTGCTGGCGGTGCGGTTCGACGACCTCCGGCCACGCCGCCTCGAGCAGGCGGAGGTGCTGACGGTGGTACTTCGCGCGCTTGCGCCACAGGTGGAACGCCGATGAGGTCCCCTCGTCGTAGGCGGCGTGCATCCGTGCCCGTGCCCGTCGGTAGGTCCTCGCCACACCGCCCTCGAACACCGCGAAACCGGCGCCCTCGAGCTCCCATCCTTCCACGCGCTCCCGAGCGGCCACCAGCTCCGCGCGGATGCCCTCGAGGCGCGCCTCCAGATCCTCGCCGAGGACCTCCTGACGGCGCTCGGCCAGGACGGACCGGATCGGGGCGAGCTCCTCGGCCATCCCGTCCTCGCTGAACCGGGAGAGCAGGGCGTCGTAGGTCTCGACCGCGACGCCGGCATCCCGGTCCTCGGAGATGCGCCGCATGGTGTCGCGGAACGCGGCGTTCTCCCGCCGGTACAGCTGCGGCGCGGCATCCCTGACCAGGCGCAGCAGCGCCCTGACCTTCTTGCCGCGCTGGCGGACCGTGTGGACCGCGCGGTGCCGGTCCTCGTCACCGAGCACCTCCAGGCCTCGGTCGATCTCTGCGCAGGCGATCCGTCGGAACTCGTCCTGCGCTGGTTGTCCGGGCTGCCAACTGCAGGCCGCCATCGTCCGAGCGCTCCTCTTCGGTCGGCCACGACCGTAGGACAGCAGGCGAACGGATCCATGTGGACGAACGTCGGCGCTCGACGCCTCCCCGGCACCACCCGAGCCCGGCGGGCCCGGGAGCGCCGCCGACCCACCCGCTGCCGCCGACGGATGACAGAGAAGGGGCATCATGCTAGTTTCCTGCCTTCGCCGCGAACTGCACGATCACGGGCTGCCCGACCTCAGGAGGGGCCTCCATGCTGGGCGATCGGCTGCGGGCCCTGCGCCTGGCGCGGGGGTTGACCCAGGTGCAGTTGGCCGAACTGGCCGACGTCAGTCGCCAGCTCGTCGGAGCGGTCGAGGCGGACCGCCACCTCCCCCGCGTCGACGCGGCGGTCCGGCTCGCCGGGGCGCTGTCCACCACCGTGGAAGAGCTCCTCGCGCCGGCCACCCGGGAGGTCATCGGGGCCCTCGAGGACCCGGCCGAGGGCGCGCTGGTGCGCGTGGGCCGGGTCGGTGAGCAGCTGGTGTGTGTGCCGGCGGCGGGCTCCGGCGAGGGGTGGGCGGGCGCTGACGCCCAGGTTCGCGGCGGTGCCGTGGAACTGTTCGACGTGGAGCGGCCCGCCGCACTGGTGGCCGGCTGCGACCCGATCATCGGCCTGGCGTCCCGGCTGCTGGAGGCCACCAGCGGCCCACGGGTGGTCCCCGTGGCGACCTCCAGCGCCAGCGCCGTCGCAGCCTTGACCGCCGGCCGGATCCACGCGGCGATGGTCCACGGGCCCGACGGCCACCTGCCGGACCCGCCGGGGGCGGTGCGCCGGTGGCACGTCGCCCGGTGGCAGGTCGGGCTGGCCGCCCCGGTGCACCTCGCGACCGGCTGGGTCGAGGACGCGCTGGCCGGGCGCATCCCCGTCGTGCAGCGGGAGGCCGGTGCGGGTAGCCAGGCCGCCTTCGAACGGGCCCGGACCCCCATCGATGGAGCCGGCGGCACCGTGGCGGGCCCCCAGGTCGACGGCCACGCCGCAGCCGCCTGGCGCGCCGCCACCGACGGCCTGGTGGCCGTCACCATCGAGCCGGCTGCGCGTGCCAACGGTCTCACCTTCCACCCCCTCGAACTGCACGTCTCACAGCTGTGGGTCGACCCCGACCACGGGGACAACGCCCTGCTCCACGCCTTCCTCGACGAGCTCACGGGGGAGCGCGCCCACCGCCGTCTCGTGGCGATCGGCGGCTACGACCTCGCCGGGTCCGGCACGGAGCTGGCCGCGTGAGGCGCCGCACCCTGGCCTCGTGCGCGTGGGCGGCGCTGATGGGCCTCGTCCTGCTGACGGGCGCCTGCAGTACCGACGCCGGGGCCGTGACCGCCGACCGACCGTTGCTGATCGCCGGCGCGGCGGACCTGCGGCCCGCCTTCACGCTGCTCGGTGCCACCTTCGAGGAGGCCACCGGTGAGGAGGTCGTGTTCAGCTTCGGGTCCTCCGGTCAGCTGGCCCAGCAGCTGATCGAGGGGGCCCCGATGGACCTGTACGCCGCGGCGAACGCCGCCTTCGTCGAGCAGGTCCTGGACGCCGGCGTCGGCGACCCCGACACACGGTCCA
>SKTN01000129.1 GCA_007117945.1 Nitriliruptoraceae bacterium
CGCGACGGTGGTGTTCGGCGCCGGGCCGCTGTGGCTCGGGGTCATCCTGCTGGGCACGTTGCCGACGGACGTCTCCTCACCGCTGCTGGTCTGGATCGGTCGCGGCAACGTGCCCCTGCCACGGTCTTCAACGCGGTCAACACCGCCCTCGCCCCCCTGGTGGTGCCCCTGCTGTTCCTGACCTACACCGGCATCACGCTGGAGGTGCCGGCCACAGCCCTGGTCGGTGAACTCGTGGCGACGGTGCTGCTCCCCACGATCCTCGGGGTGGCGATCCGCACCTGGCAGCCCCGGCGGGTCGCACGGATCGAACCCGTGCTCTCGGCCACGGGCTCGCTGAGCTACCTCGCGCTGCTGCTCGCGGTGATCGGTCCCAACGCTGACACGATCATCGCGGCACCCGCGACGATGGTGCTGTTGGCGGCGGTGTGCCTGGCGCTCAACCTCGCCGGCTACGTCCTGGCCCTCGCCGCCCGACCGCTGCTGTCGGAGCGCGGCGACCGGACCGCGGTGCTGTTCACCGTGAGCAACAAGGAGTTCTCCATCGCCGCCGTGGTGGTGGTCTCCACGGGGCTGCCCGCCGAGGTCGCGCTGCCCGCCGTCACCTACGCCGTCGTGCAGATGCTCACCTCGCCCGTGGTCGCCAGGGTGGCTGCACGCCGGGCAGGTACCCCCACCTGACCGCCGGGTGGCGGCCCCTGGTCGGCCGCCGACGCCGGGAGCACCTGCCCGGGACGCCCGGGACCGAGGCTGTGGCACCTGGCCGGAAGTCCATGGCTGGGCCCGTGACGCGCGCGGTCGCTGTGACGCTTACCTCCATGGCGTGGCATCCACGTTGGCGAAGGCAGCGGCACTGCCGATCGGTCCCGGGTTCGACGAGCTCCTCACCGCGGCGCAGACAGGTGCGCCGTGGGCGCTCGCGCGCGTGTACGAGGAGATGGCTCCGGCCGTCACGGGCTATCTGCGCCTGCGGGGTGCCCCCGAACCTGACGACACGGCCAGCGAGGCCCTGCTGCAGGTGTTCCGCGCCCTGCCCCGCTTCACCGGCGACGAGGCCGCGTTCCGGTCGTGGGTGTTCACCATCGTGCATCGCCGTCTGATCGACGACCGCCGTCGGCGTGGTCGGCGACCCACCACGGCACCGCTGGAGGCCGGGGAGTCCGAGGCGGGTGGCAACGTGGAACACGAGGCACTGGAGGCCCTGGACCCGCTGGGCGGCGGCTGGATGCACGATGCCCTCGCCGCACTCACCGACGACCAACGCGACGTCCTGCTCCTGCGCATCGTCGGTGACCTCTCGGTGGAGGAGGTAGCCGCCATCGTCGGCAAGCGCCCCGGTGCCGTGCGGGCCCTGCAGCACCGGGCGCTCGGTCAGCTGCGGGAACGACTGGCCGAACAGCGCATCACGACACGTGAGGAGTGAGGACGTGCGCGATGGATCTCGGTTCCTGCGTAACACGCCGGTCCCCGGCGGCGATGACGCTGGCGAGATGTTGCGACGGAACGGACTGGACGAGCGCACCGCCGTGGCGGTGCTCGACGGTCGTACCCCGGCCGGCGACGAGCCGGGGGTCGACGACCTGGTCGCGTTCGTCTCGGCGGTCCGAGCCGAGGTCGCCAACACCGCGCCCCGACCGAACGAGGCCCTCGCCCGGTTCCTGGCCGAGGGTGTAACTGCTGTCACTGCCGTGCCCGCCGGACCGGCGTCGGCAACATCACCGCGAAGGATGCGCTCCATGATCGAACTCGTCACCGCCAAAGCCGCCGCCCTCAGCCTGCTCGCGAAGGCAGGTGTCGCCACGGCCGCGGTCGTCGCGACGACCGCCGGTGCAGGTGCTGCCGGCGTGTTGCCGGCGAGCGCACAGGCCTCCTTCGACCAGGTGCTCCGTGGGATCGAGGCGCCAGCACCGGTGGACGAGTTGCCGGTCTCGGGCCTGCCGGACCCCGCGCAGGTGCCGGCGGACGTGCCCGCGGACCCCGCAGTGCCCGACGATCTCCCGGAGGTGCCGGACACGCCTGCTGTGCCGGACACGTCCGAGGTCCCGGACGTGCCCGATGTGCCGGAGCGCGACGAGCGTCCCGGTGTCGATGGCGCCGAGGTGGCGCAGGATGCCGCCGATCCCGACGACCCGGGCGTCGACGGCGCAGCCGTCGCCGAGGAGGCATCGGACGGCCGGAGCGAGGCGCGCTCCGGAACCGCCGAGGACGCGCGCGAGCGGGCCGAGGAGCGTCGACCGGCGGATGCAGGTGCTCCCGAGGGGGTGCGTGACCGCCGTGGCGAGCCGGATGCGGCTGCCGCCGCCGCGGACACACCGGAGAAGCCGGACACCCCGGCCAAGCCGGACGACACCCCGGCCACGCCGGAGGCACCGACGACGCCCGAGAAGCCGGCTGACACGGCCAGCAGCGAGGTCCCGAAGGTGGCGGAGAACGCCCCCGGCACCGACGAGGACACCCCGGCCGGACGTGGCGAGGGTGCCCCGGAGGCGCCGGGGGAGGGCGCGCGTCCCTGACCGACGGGCCAGCGCTCCGGGGCCGCAGCCGGTCGTGCGTCGCTGCGCGGCAGGGTGTGCTGCACCCGGTCGGTCGGGCGATAGGGGCCAGGAGGGGTCGGCCGGGACGGCGTCGGACGGTACGTTCCTTGCGGCGCGTTGCGCAGGGCGCGAGGTCGAACGCCCGCCCAGGCGACCGTCTGGCACCACAGGAGCGCCGATGTCCGCCGACAACCCGCCCGACGAGCACCGCGAGACGACGGCCTCGAGCACGACCGAGGATCACCCGTCGTCCAGCGGCCGTTCCCGTTCCAGCCTGATCGCACCGGTGGTGGTGCTGCTCGTGGTCGGCGCCCTCGCGCTCGCGGCCATGGGTGGCGGCACGTCCGGTGACGACCCGCAGGAAGCAGCCGTGTCCACTGCGGAGGACGAGGTCGTCGACGAGCTCCCCGAGGAGCTCACCACCGACGGCGGGGAGGCGCTCGAGGACCAGGTCGCCGAGCAGCAGCTTGCCGAGGACGAGGCACGCGAGGCGCTCGACGCCATCGCGACCCGTGAACCGGACGACCCGCGGGCCCTGGGCGATGCGGATGCACCCGTGGCGATGGTGGAGTGGGCCGACTTCCTGTGCCCCTTCTGTGGGGTGTTCGCCCGCGACACCGAGCCCGAGCTGATCGAGCGCTACGTCGAGACCGGGCTCCTGCGCATCGAGTGGCGCGACCTGCCCTTCCAGGGCGAGCAGGCCATGCTCGCCGCCATCGGGGGCCAGGCCGCCGCGGAGCAGGACGCCTTCTGGGCCTACCACGAGGCGATGTTCGCCGAGGATCTGCGCAGCGGCGAGGGCCGCGTCGACCGTGACTTCCTCCTGTCGATCGCCGCCGGCATCGACCTCGATGTGGATCGCTTCGCCGCCGACCTCGACGACCCGGCCCTGGCCGAGCGCGTCGAGGGGGAGGCGGTCATCGGCCAGTCCCTGGGCATCAGCGGGACCCCGGCCTTCATCATCGGCGGCTACCCCCTGGTGGGTGCGCAGCCCATGGAGTCCTTCGTGCAGGTGATCGAGGCCGCCGCCCAGGACGCCGGGGCGGAGCTGCCGTGATGGAGATCGGGTACCTCGCCGCCTTCCTCGGCGGGGTGCTGACCCTGCTCAGTCCCTGTGGCGCGCTGCTGCTGCCGTCGTTCTTCGCCTACGCCTTCGACCGCCCCGGGGTCCTGCTCCGGCGCACCGCGGTCTTCTACGCCGGTCTGGCGTCGGTGATGGTCCCCCTGGGCACGGGTGCGGCGCTGGCGAGCCGGCTGCTGCTCAGCAACCAGGACCGACTGGTGGTGGGTGCCGGCTGGCTGCTGGTGCTGCTCGGGGTCCTCACCGCGCTGGGCCTCGGCCGGGTGCTGCCCCAGCTGACCGGTCGGGCCCAGGCGCGCGTCGCCGGGCGGACCTCACCCGCGGCGGTGTTCGGCCTCGGCGCGATCTACGGCGTCGCGGGCTCCTGCGCCGGCCCGATCCTCGGGGCCGTGCTCACCATCGCCGCCCTGGACGGCCGTCCCCTGCACGGCGGTGCGCTGCTGGCGGTGTACGCCCTCGGGATGGCTGCGCCGCTGTTCCTGCTCGCCGGGGTGTGGGAGCGTCTCCGGCTCGGCGAGCGTGGGTGGCTGCGTGGCCGGGCGGTCCACCTCGGACGCCTGGAGTTGCACACCACCTCGCTGGTGACGGGCGGGTTGTTCGCCGCCATCGGCGCGTGGCTGGTGGCCTCCGGCGGCTACCTGTCGCTGCCGGGCCTGCCCGACACCACCCAGCTCGACCTGACCGCCCAGACCTGGCTGCTACGCCTGGACCGGATCGCCCCCGACCACCTCGTGCTCGGCGCCGTCGCCGTGCTCGCGGCGGTGGTGCTGGTGGTGCGCCTGCGGCCGCGACCGGCACGTGGGGCCGCGGAGCGCCAGCAGGACACCGCCACCTCGACGCCAGCGGAGCGGCCCCACCACTGACCGGTGTCGCCCGCAGGGCTCACCAGCGCGAGCGGGACTCCTCGGCGAAGCCGAGGGCGTCCACCACCTCGATGAGGTCGCCACCTGGTCCGGGGACCCTGCCGCTCCATGTGCCGAACACCTGGTGGACCTCCGTGCCGAGCAGCAGCGCCTCGGTGCGGGCGTGCCGGTCGTGACGCGGTGCGAGCACGAGGTCGAGGTCGCCCCCGGGGGAGCGCACCCGCCACGGCGCCAGGGGCTGGTCCCAGTCGTAGGTCCAGGTGAGCTCCTCACCGACCTTGTGGACCCGGCCGTCCACGATGACGCCGTTCTCGGTCACACCCGTGCCCTCGGTCCACCGGCCACCGAGCTGCAGCCCCACGACCCGGCCATCCCGGGCGATGCCGGCACCACCGCCCCAGTTCCACACGGTGCGGTAGGGCCACCGCCCCCGACCGATGTCCAGCACGCCCCAGGCGGGATCGCCGGGCTGCTGGCCGAGCTGCCAGATGCGGTCCGCGACCTCCAACCGGCCCCGCACGGGCCGCGCCTGGTGCTTGGAGGTGTACTGGAACCGCCGGTCGCTCCACGGCACGACCACGTCCACCGACCCGTGCCCGGGGGGCAGCGC
>SKTN01000182.1 GCA_007117945.1 Nitriliruptoraceae bacterium
CCGGCACCCAGGCTGAGGTTGATGATGTCCATCCCGTCCTCGGCCGCGGCCTCCATGCCGGCGATCACGACGTCGGAGGAGGAGGAGCCGGTGGTACCGAAGACCTTGTAGGCACCGAAGGTGACCTCGGGTGCGACACCGGTGACACCGCCGTCGCCCGCCGCCTGCGCACCGACGATCCCGGCGACGTGCGTGCCGTGCCCACCGATGTCCAGCGGGTCGGGGTTCGGCTGCGGGGTGTCACGGTTGGGGTCGGAGGCGTCGTAGTCGTCGCCGGCGAAGTCGAAGCCGTAGGCCACGCGCTCGGTGGGGAACTCCGTGCCCTCACCGTCACCACCGAGGTCGGGGTGCTGATAGTCGATACCGGTATCGATGATGCCGACCTTGATGCCCGCACCGGTCAGGCCGAGTTCGCTCTGCGCGATGTCGGCACCGGTCATGGCCAGCGCGGTTGCCATCGCCGGCTCGTCGACCTCAGGCTCCGGCAGGTCGAGGTTCATCACGGGGTAGACCGCGCTGACGCTGTCCATCGTCGACAGCGCTGCTGCCTCGGCGGCACTCGCGCGGACGGAGAGTCCGTTCCAGTACTCGCGGTAGTCGAAGCGTTCCTCGAACTCGACACCTTCGGCCTGTGCCTCACGCCGCAGCGCGTTGCGCTCCTGGGCCTGCTGGGCCGCGCTGGCGCCTCGGGCTGCTGGTGGGGCGTCGAACTGCACGAACCAGAGGTCTCCTGAGACCTCCACCCCGTCCACGTCATCGACGTCGATGTCGACCGGTCCGCTTGGCGGACCCACCCGCTCGGGGGTACCCGTCTCATCGGCGGTTGCCGGGACCCCGAAGGCCACGACGAGCGCTGCGAGCAGCAGCCCGATCCACCCTGGTCTGTACTTTCGGTGCATGTGTGCATCCATCCATAGACGACCGGTTGTCACGACAGGCCAACCCCCGACGCGACCCCGCCCCCACGCACCAGCGTGGAACGACGCCGCAGGAACGCACCTGGAGCAGGCGCCTACCGTGCGGTGAACGCTAGCTACGGAGTGGCGCTGGAAGCATCATCGTGCACACAAAGCACATACAGCACCTCGATATAGCATAATGTGGCTTAATAACCACTAAAAGTTAGCGTCAGGGTCTGGATGGGGAGGGCGGCAGTCCGGTCGTCACGGACGTGGGCACGATCCCGCCGACATCATCCGGCCACGGCTGCGGCTGCGCCTCCAGACCCCGTTGGTGGGGACACCATGCAGGGTTCCGCCCAGTCCCCGCAGGAGCAACCCGGCCGGCACGGGTGTTCGGCTCCCTCACGCAACGCCGACAGGTCGTGACGCAGCGGCAACGCCGGCGAAACACGCCCCCGTCAATATCCGCCGGTCGCGGCAGGTTGGGTGCCCGATCGCGGCGAGTTGGGTACCGCGCCAGGTGATGAACCGGATCCGCACACCGGGTCACGACCGAAGGCGACGGCATGCCGATGCACCAGAACCTGCAACCCTCACCCGACACCCCTCTCGGCCTCACACGACGCAGCTTCCTCACCAAGCTCGGCGTCATCGGCGGCTCGACCGCCATGTTCGGCGCCATGGATGCCCTCGGGCTCGTGGCCTCACCCGCCAACGCAGCCCCCGTCGACTTCCGACCACCACGGTCCGGCGACCTCCCCCGTGGGCGAGGCCCGTCCATCGTGATCCTGGGCGCTGGGATCGCCGGCCTGACCGCTGCCTACGAGCTCGGCAAGGCCGGCTACGACGTGACCGTCCTGGAAGCCCGTGATCGTCCGGGGGGACGCAACTGGACGGCGCGTGGCGGCGACACGGTCGTGGAGACCGATGGCACGACCCAGCGCTGCGGTTTCGACCGCGGCCAGTACATGAACATGGGCCCGGCACGGATCCCACAGCACCACATCACCATCGACTACTGCCGCGAGCTCGGGGTGCCGCTGGAGGTGTTCACCAACGCCAACGCCGACGCCTACTACTACCAGGAGAACACGAGCTCGATCGACTACGGGCAGCTCAACGGCCGGAAGATCCGCCACCGACAGGCCAAGGCCAACTACTTCGGCTACGTCTCCGAGCTGCTCGCCAAGGCACTGGACCAGAACGCACTGGACGACGGCCTGTCGAGCAGCGACACCGAGCGACTCCTCGAGTTCCTGCGCAGCTTCGGCGGGCTGAACCAGCAGAACCTGTACGCCGGCAACGACCGCGGCGGCTACGAGGAGGACGCCTTCCCCGGCGCAGGCACACAGGCAGGGACACCGCTCGACGCCATCGAACGCTCCGCCCTGCTCCAGTCACGGGTCGGCAACTACTTCGCCTTCGAGCTGACCTGGAACCAGGCCATGCTCATGTTCCAGCCGGTCGGCGGCATGGATCGCATCGCGGTCGCCCTGGCCGACGCCGTCGGACGTGGCCGGATCACCTACGGCGCCGAGGTGCTCGAGCTCACCAACACCTCGGGGGGTGTGCGCGTCGCCTACACCGGCAACGGTCGCGCGACCCGCACGATCGATGCCGACTACTGCATCGCCACCATCCCGCCCCAGATCCTCAAGGGCATCCCCTCCAACCTCTCCGACGAGGTGGCCACCGCGCTCGCTGATGCCAACCCGGTGTCCACGGGCAAGATCGGTCTGCAATACCGGCGCCGGTTCTGGGAAGAGGACGAGCGGATCCTGGGAGGCATCACCAACACCAACATGGACCTCGGCACCATCTGGTACCCCTCCTACGGCTACCTGACGCCCAAGGGCGTGCTCGTCGGGTACTACAACTTCGGCGGCAACGCCAACGCCTACGGCGCCCTCTCCCCCGCCGAGCGTCAGGCCCGGGCCGTGTCGCAGGGCGCCAAGATCCACGGCTCGCCCTACACCGAGGTGGAATCCTCGCTGTCGGTGGACTGGCTGAAGACCCCCTACTCCGAGGGTGGCTGGGTCGGATGGGGATCCGGGCGCGGACCGCTGTACGAGCGCCTGCTCGAACCCGACGGCAACGTCTACTTCGCCGGCGACCACCTCTCCTACTACATCGCCTGGCAGGCCGGAGCCTTCGAGTCCGCCCGCCAGACGGTGATGGACCTCCACGACCGGGTCACCGCAGCCTGACCGCACTGCCGTCGGAGCTCGCAGCGGGGCCAGGCCCCGTCGCGGCCCCGGGATGGCTGCGGACAGCAGCCCGTCATGCTCGGCCGCAGGCCGACACCTCCCTGCACCTCCCGCACCACGAACAGGAAGGAAGCGCATGTCCACCACCACCGCACGGCTCCCGATGCTCGCCCGATTCGCGCTCGTCGCCGCGCTCACCAGCGTCGTGACGCTGCTCGCCGTGTCCTTCGTCGACGCTCGAGGGCTCGTCCCTCGACCCAACGAGGTCCGGTTCAACCTGCCACCAGCCGAGGACGCACCCAACCCGTTCCTGGCAGGCGGTGTCGCCTTCGGCCAGAACACCGCCCTGTACTTCTCCAGCGGCATCGGCCCCGGCGCGCTGAACACCGACGCACCTGCGGGCACCCCGGAGCGCTACATCGACCCGGCGCAGTTCCCGGGCGGCGAACTGCCCGACGGGGTCACGATCACCGAGGCCCAGGGCATGAACAACATGCAGCGCATCGTGGAGAACCTGGACTCCCAGGGCCTGACGGTGCACGACATCACCTCGATGCGCATCTACCTCGAGGCACCTCCGGGTGCGGACCGGGCGGACTACGCGGGGTGGAACCGGGCCTACCGCAAGTACATGGCGAACGTCGACCGCACCACGGGCGAGGTACTCGAGCAGTTCGAGCCCGTGGTCATCCCCAACGTCGTCCGGCCATCTCGGACCAACCTGGAGGTCGCCACACTGCCCGTGCAGGGCTGGCTGGTCGAGATCGAGGTCGTCGCGGCCTACCCGCAACGCTGACATCGACGTCACCGTCCCGCGGCGGGCGGCCCTCCTGCGGGGGCCGTCCGCCGCACGGTCCGGACGGCCCCACCTCCGCGGGAGACCTCAGCTGGTGCGCCGCATCAGCGGCTTGTACTTGATCCGGGTCGGGTTGAGGGCGTCCTCGCCCTTGCGGGCGCGCAGGTCCTCCTCGTACTCGGAGTAGCCGCCGGGGAACCAGGTCGCCTCGGAGTCGCCCTCGAAGGCCAGGATGTGGGTGGCCACACGGTCGAGGAACCACCGGTCGTGGCTGGTGATCACCGCGCATCCGGCGAAGTCGAGCAGCGCCCCCTCGAGCGAGCGCAGCGTGTCCACATCCAGGTCGTTGGTGGGCTCGTCGAGCAGCAGCAGGTTCGCCTCGTTCTGCAGCAGCTTGGCGAGGTGGATGCGGTTGCGCTCCCCACCGGAGCACTTGCCCACGTCCTTCTGCTGCTCGCCGCCCTTGAAGCCGAAAGCGGCGACGTAGGCGCGGGAGGCCATCTCGGTGCGCCCGAGCTGCACCCAGTCCCCCCCGCCGGTGATCTCCTCGAACACGCTCAGACCCGGGTCCAGGGCCGCGCGGGACTGGTCGACGTAGGACAGCTCCACGGTGTCGCCGACGCGCACCGAGCCCTCGTCGGGCTCCAGGGGACCGTCCAGCAGCCCCGCCTGCCCGGCAGCGGTCACGATCATCTTGAACAGGGTGGTCTTGCCCGCCCCGTTCGGGCCGATGATCCCGACGATCCCACCCGGGGGCAGTGAGAAGGTCAGATCCTCGTACAGCAGCTTGTCGCCGAAGCCCTTGAGCACCCCGTCCGCCTCGACGACGACGTTGCCGAGCCGTGGACCGTCGGGGATCATGATGGTCGGCTTGGTGACCTGCTTCGGCCGCTCGCGGTTGAGCAGGGACTCGTAGGCCTGGATCCGGGCCTTGGCCTTCGTCCTCCGGCCCTGGGGGGTCTGCTTGACCCACTCCGCCTCCTCGGCGAGCTGGCGCTGCTGGGCCGACTCCTCGCGCTCTTCCTGGGCGAGACGCTCGCGCTTCTGCTCCAGCCACCCGGAGTAGTTGCCCTGGTAGGGGTAGCCCTTGCCCCGGTCCAGCTCCAGGATCCACTCCGCCACCTCGTCGAGGAAGTAGCGGTCGTGGGTGATGGCCACGA
>SKTN01000032.1 GCA_007117945.1 Nitriliruptoraceae bacterium
CTGGAGCGGATGACGGGATTCGAACCCGCGACCTCCACCTTGGCAAGGTGGCGCTCTAGCCAACTGAGCTACATCCGCGTGCAGCGGCGGAAGGTAGTGCGTGGGGACCGGCCGGGCAAACCACGGCACGCGGGACCGCGACCCGCTGACGCCGGGCCGGGGCAGCGCACCCGGGATGCGTGAAGGGAGGGGACGACGCGGCCCCGCGTCAGGCCCCGCTGGTGGTCCCCGTCGACCCGAACCCGCCCGGCCCCCGCTCGGTCGCGTCCAGGTCCTCCACCTCGACGACCTCACCGTGGCCGACACGCTGCAGCAGCAGCTGTGCGATGCGGTCCCCCGCAGCCAGCTCTACGGGCTCGGCACCGAGGTTGACCAGCAGCACCTGTACCTCGCCGCGGTAGCCGGCGTCGATCGTTCCGGGTGCGTTGGTCACGGTCACACCGTGCCGCCGCGCGAGACCGGAGCGGGGGTGGACGAGACCGACCCAGCCGGGAGGGATCGCCAGGGCCAGCCCCGTCGGCACCGCGGTCCGCTCCCCCGGCGCCAGGCGCACCGGCTCCGCCGCAGCCAGGTCCAGACCGGCGTCCCCAGGGTGCGCGTAGCGTGGCAGCGGCACCTCGGGACGCAGGCGGTGCACCCGCAGCTCGACGGTGTCGGGGCTGCCGGGATCGCTGGACGCACCGGTCACGGGGGCTCCTCCACGCTGGTCAGATGGTTCCGGGCGAGGTCGTGTCGAGCGGGGGCACTTCGGGCGGGGTCGCGTCGGGCGGTGTCGCTGCAGGCAGCGCGCGTCAGCTGCCCGCGTCACCACCACCGGCGATCGGCACACCCTGGCCATCGAGGTGGAGGGCGTCCGGCGTCACGTCCGCACTGTGCCGGTGGCGTGCATCCTCGAGGCGGCGCGCCCGCTCGGAGACCGCGGCGGCGCTAGCCACGAGCTCGGCCAGCGCATCGAGCAGCATCGGGGGGACCTCGTCGACATCAGGCAGCGCGTCGTAGTCCGCGGTGATGCCGACGTTGATCCAGCCATCCATGGAGGTGACGCCGACGCTGTAGCTGTGGTTGGCCGCCAACGGCGTGAAGGGGAAGGCACCAAGCAGCCGCGACCCCAGGCAGTAGATCGGCACCTGCGGCCCTGGCACGTTGGTCACCAGGAAGTTGAACAGCCGGGCGTTGACCGCGACCCGCGCCGCCATCGCGTGCAGCGTCGGCGGGGCGAACTCACCGAGGCCCAGCAGGAAGCCGGCGCCGACGGCGGCGTGGGAGGACTTCACGTCGCTCATCGCCTCGTGACACACCCGCAGCCGGTGGATCGGGTCCATCTCGAACATGGGCAGGTCGACGAAGACGGCAACGACCCGGTTGCCCAGAGCGTGCGCCTCGGACGCCTGGCGGGTGCTGACGGGGACCATGGCCCTGAGCCACATCCCGTCGGTGCGGTGCCCGTGGGAACGCAGGTAGCGGCCCGTCGCATCGGCGACCAACGCCAGGATCACGTCGTTGACCGTGGTGTGGAAGGCGTCCTTGATCGCCTTGACGTCCTCCAGTGGCACGCGCTGGATCGCGAACCGGCGGTGACGGCCGGGCGGTTGGTTCAAAGGTGACCGGGGAGCCGGCCGCAGCAGGTTCGAGCGTGTCACCCGACCCACCCCGCGGCCGACGTCCAGCACCTTGCGGGCTGCGGCCTTCGGGGTCCGCGCCAGGCGACCCACGGACTCCACGGCCTGCGCGGGGCTGGCGACCAGGTCGCGCGCCGCACGCGTCGCCAGGGCGAGCTCCGAGGGCACCGGCCGTGGCGTCCAGGGCTCCGGCTCGGGGAGCTCGTCGCTGGCATCGGGGGTGAGGTCGAGCATCACGGTCGCGATGTCGATCCCGGAGAGGCCGTCGATCATCGCGTGGTGGGTCTTGCCGAGCAGGGCCACCCGCCCGTGCTCGAGCCCCTCGATGACGTACAGCTCCCACAGCGGTTTGGCCCGGTCGAGCTGACGGGACAGGATCCGCGTGGCGTACTCCGTGAGCTGCGCCGTGGTCCCCGGGGCAGGAAGGGCCGCGTGACGCACGTGGAAGGACAGGTCGAAGTCCTGATCGTCGACCCAGGTCGCACCGGCCAGGGCCAGGCCCGGCTCGATCACCTTCTGGCGGTAGCGCGGGATGTGCTGGAGCCGGGAACGCACCAGCTCCAGGAACCGCGGGAAGCTGAAGTGCGCACCGCCTTCCGGTGGGTCGAAGAGGAACAGCCCACCGACGTGCATGTGACGGGTGGGTGACTCCATCTCGAGGAACGCGACGTCCAGGGAGCTGAGGCGTTCCGACCACGGCTGCGCGGAGGCCGGCTCCACAGACCCGCTCTGCGCATCGACCGTCGTCGCGGCACGGTCCGGTCCGGGTGCCGGGCCGTCGCGCGCGTCCTCCTGCTCCCCCACGGTGCGTCTCCCACCTCCCGGGGGCTCCCACCCGGGCCATCACCCCCCGTCGGTCCGGACGGGGCGCGGCTGTCGAGCCTACCGGTGCAGCACCACGGCAGCGGCGCTGGATGGGCGACGATCGGTTGCGGTACCCCTGCGCCCCTCGACGACGCCCACCCCGCGGCCTACCGCGACGCCCACCGCGCGTCCCGCGGCGACGCCCATCCCGCGCACCACCGCCCCTCGCCGACAGCGAACCTCACCGGGGCCCCATGCGCAGCGCCCCGTCTAGCCGGACCACCTCGCCGTTGATGTAGGGGTGTTCGACGAGTTGGCGCACCAGCAGCCCGTACTCGGCAGGATCGCCCAACCGCTGGGGGTGGGGGATCTGCTCCGCCAGGGCCTGGCGGGTCTCCTCGGGCACACCGGCGAGCATCGGGGTGTCGAAGGTGCCCGGCGCGATCGTCACCACCCGCACCTGGTGGCGCGCGAGGTCACGGGCGGCCGGCAGGGTCATGCCCACCACCCCGCCCTTCGACGCGCTGTAGGCCACCTGCCCGATCTGGCCGTCGTAGGCCGCGATCGAGGCGGTGTTGACGATCACGCCCCGCTCGCCGCCGACGGGCTCGACCTGGGCCATCGCCTCCGCCGCGAGCCGGAGCACGTTGAAGGTCCCGATGAGGTTGACCCCGATCACTGTGCGGAACAGCTCGAGGTCGTGGGGACCCTCGCGGGTCAGCACGCGCGACGCCCACCCGAGGCCGGCGCAGTTGACCGCCACCCGCAGGCTCCCGAGCTCACCGGCGCGGCGCACCACCTCGGCGACCGCCTCGGGGTCGGTGACGTCGGCGGGTACGAAGGTGGCCCGCTCCTCGAGTTCCGCCACCACCTCGTTGCCGGGGGCGGTGGGCAGGTCCACGAGCACCACCTGAGCGCCCGCCCCGTGCAACGCCCGGGCCGCGGCGGCACCGAGCCCGGAGGCCCCTCCCGTCACGATCGCCACATCCCGGTCCGTCAACTGCATCCACGTGCTCCTGGCTCGGTGACTGCCGTCGTCCGGGGGCAGTGATCGCCTCGGCGACCCTCGAGCCTAGGCTCCCCGCGCCGCGAGGAAGCGTTCGCGCGCCTCGCGATGGTCGACCAGGGGCGGCGGGTAGTCGCCCGAGCCACCGAGCAGCGTGTCCGCCGCCTCCCAGGGTGCGTGGATCGTGGCGTCGTCGAGGTCGGCAAGCTCCGGCAGGTAGCGGCGCAGGTACACCGCGTCGGGGTCGTAGCGCCGGGACTGGGTGACCGGGTTGAACATCCGGTTCGGCCGGGAGTCCGTGCCCGTCCCCGCGGTCCACTGCCACTGCCCGAAGTTGTTGGCGAGATCGCCGTCGATGAGGTGGTCCATGAAGTGCCACGCCCCGACCCGCCAGTCGACGTAGAGGTGCTTGGTGAGGAAGGACGCCACGATCATGCGCGCCCGGTTGTGCATCCACCCCTCGGTGGTCAGCTGGCGCATGGCCGCATCCACCACCGGGTAGCCGGTGCGCCCGGCCTTCCAGGCCGCCACGGCGTCCTCGTCGTCGACCCAGCGGTCGTGCCGGGTGCGGATGTCGGTGTGGACCAGGTCCGGGCGGGCGGCGAGCATCTGGTGGTTGAAGTCCCGCCAGCACAGCTCCTGCAGGAAGGCCTCCTGACCGGCCGACCGCCGGTCGACTCGCTGCGCCAGCTCGGTGGCGGACACCGTGCCGAGGTGGAGGTGGTGCGACAGCTTCGAGGTGCCATCGGCACCGAGGTGGTTGCGCGTGTCGTCGTAGGCGTCAACGGGGCCCTCGAACCACCACTCGACGCGCTGCCGGGCGGCGGTCTCCCCGGCAACCGGCAGCTCGGGGGCCAGCCGGCCGGGGTCCGTGAGGTCGTCCAGCGCGGGGATGCGCCCCGTGGCCACGGTGGTCGGGGTCGGCACCGAGCTGGGTGCCGGAAGCGGCTCACGCCACGCCGCCTCGGCCCAGCGCCGGAAGTACGGGCTGAAGACCTTGAAGTGGTCCCCGCCGCTCGGCGATACCGCTCCCGGTTGGACCACGGTCACCGCCGCGTCGTGGACGATCACCCGCAACCGATCGCCGAGGTGGTCGCGCGCCAGCTGGCGCAGGGCCTCCTCACGCCGACGAGCGTGAGCGCTCACGTCGGCGCTGAGGTGCAGCTCATCCGCCTCCACCTCGACGGCCAGCTGCGCCACCTCCTCGGAGGTGTCGCCGTGGCGGACCACGAGCTCGCCGCCGTGGGCCTTGAGGTTGGAGCGCAGGTCCCGCACGGCATCGACGAGCTGGCTCACACGGTTGGGTGCGGCGTAGCGGGAGCGGAGGATGGCGCGGTCGAAGACGAACACCGGCACCACCCGGTCGGCGCGCTCGCACGCGGCCCACAGCGCGGGCTGGTCGTGGACCCGCAGATCCCGGGTGTACAGCACGATGGCCGTGGTCGTCATGGTGTCGCCCTCATGGTCCTGGTCGCCCATCCGCCGACGACGTGTCGACGTGTCGACGTGTCGACGACGTTCGCACCCTACGCACGGTCCGTACCGCCGTCCGCCGGCGACGCACCGCTCCTGGGGCCTGCCTCGTGCGCTGCCCCCACTCATCTGCAGCAGCCACCTCCCCCCCCC
>SKTN01000173.1 GCA_007117945.1 Nitriliruptoraceae bacterium
AGTGGATCAACGACTTCAACGACTCCATCCTGTCCTTCGCCAACACGATCAACACCCACGAGGGCGGTACCCACGAGGAGGGGTTCCGCACCGCGCTCACCTCGGTGATCAACCGGTGGGCCAAGGACAAGGGGCTGCTGCGCTCAAAGGAGGTCGACGGGCTGACCGGCGACGACCTGCGCAGCGGGTTGGTCACCATCGTCTCCGTGAAGGTCGGCGACCCGCAGTTCGAGGGCCAGACCAAGACCAAGCTCGGTAACACCGAGGTCAAGACCTTCGTCCAGACCACCACCTACGCCCGCCTGGCCGAGTGGCTCGAGGAGCACCCCAACGAGGGCAAGCTCATCGTCCAGAAGGCCGAGGCGGAGGCCCAGGCCCGCATCGCCGCGCGCAAGGCCCGCGACCTCACCCGGCGCAAGTCCCTGCTGGAGTCGACCTCGCTGCCCGGCAAGCTGGCGGACTGCCAGTCCCGCGATCCCGCGCACTCCGAGCTCTACATCGTGGAGGGCGACTCCGCCGGCGGCTCAGCCAAGATGGCCCGCGCCCGTGAGTTCCAGGCGATCCTGCCGATCCGGGGCAAGATCATCAACGTGGAGAAGGCCCGGCTGCCGAAGATCCTGTCCAACACCGAGGTGCAGGCCCTGATCACCGCGATGGGCACGGGCTTCGCCGACGACTTCGAGGTGGCCAAGGCCCGCTACCACAAGCTCGTGCTGATGGCCGACGCCGACGTCGACGGTGCCCACATCCGCACCCTGCTGCTGACCTTCCTGTTCCGGCACATGAAGCCGCTGATCGAGGCGGGCTACGTCTACATCGCCCAGCCACCCCTGTACCTGGTCTTCCACCCCAGCCGGAAGAAGGAACTGCACTACGCCTTCTCCGACGCCGAGCGGGACGCCATCGTGCGCAGGATGCGGGAGGACGTCGGTCCCGACCGCAAGATCGAGGTGCAGCGCTTCAAGGGTCTCGGCGAGATGGACCCGGACCAGTTGTGGGAGACCACCATGGACCCGGAGCGTCGCACCCTGAAGCTCGTCACGCTGGACGATGCGGCCGCTGCCGAGGAGATGTTCTCCATCCTCATGGGCGACGACGTCGTCTCGCGCCGCAACTTCATCCAGTCCAACGCCAAGTACGCGACCCTGGACGTCTGAGATGTCCGAGGGTTCCGACCAGCGTCGCTGGCCCCCCGGGTTGGGGTTGGCGCTCGGCCTCGCCCTGGGCGTGGCCCTGGGCGCGGCTGCCGGCAACCTGATCGACCGCACGGCGCTGGGCATGGTGCTGGGGCTCGGTGTGGGACTGGTCGCGGGGTTGCTGATCGACGACCCCCGCAGCACCGGCGGCGGCGACGACCCGGAGTCGGGAGCGATCGCACGGGCGCTGCTGTGGGTGCTGGGCGGTCTGGTCGCGTTGTTCCTGCTGGCGGTGGCCATCGCACCGGAGCTGCTAGAGGCGCCCGGGGAGATCACGTCCCTGCTCGGCGTGGTGCTCATCGCCGGGATCCCCGGGGCCCTGCTGCTGCTCGGCCTGGTGGCGCAGCGTCGACGGATGGACCGTGACACCGGACAGGGGCGGTGAGCGTGGACAGGACCTACGGCGCTGCCCTGCTGGTTGCCCTGCTGGTGGGCGGCAGCCTGGCGGGGCTCGGGGTGTTCCTCGGGTTCCCCACCGCCGGCGCCGTGTGGTTCGGGGTGATCGTGGGTGTGCTCAGTGGCGCCCTGCTCCTGGCGGCCAGCCGCCGGGCCGACTCCTTCCACCCGACCGCGGACAACGCGCACCTCGCCGATCTCGCGAGACCTGCGGAGCCGACCGACGCGGGTGACCGTGACGGGGGTCCCGCCGAGGCCGACGACACCGACGCCAACGGGGTGAGCCGGCCGGCGGACCCCGACGACCCGCCCTCGGGCGCTGCACCCGACCGACGACCTGGAGCCTGACGTGGCTGATGACAGCATCCCACCCGAGGAGGGTGGCACCCCGGTGGAGGGCGGCACCCGTGAGGCCACCCCGAGCGACCCGGTGGTCCGGGGCGAGGACGGCACCCCCGTCGACGAGACCGGGGGCGTGCTCGCCGCCCGCGTCGAACCCGTCGTGATCCAGGACGAGATGCGCGCCAGCTACCTCGACTACGCCATGAGCGTGATCGTGGGCCGGGCGCTGCCCGACGTGCGTGACGGGCTCAAGCCCGTGCACCGCCGCATCCTGTTCTCCATGGACGAGACCGGCCTGCGTCCCGACCGCCCCTACCGCAAGTGCGCCTCGGCCGTGGGCGACGTGATGAAGAAGTACCACCCCCATGGCGACTCGGCGATCTACGACGCCCTGGTGCGCATGGGCCAGGACTTCTCGATCCGCTACGAGCTGATCGACGGTCACGGCAACTTCGGCTCCGTCGACGGGGATCCCGCCGCGGCGATGCGCTACACGGAGTCGCGGCTGTCGCGGCTCGCGATGGAGATGCTGCGCGACATCGACGAGGAGACCGTCGACTTCGTCGACAACTACGACGGCTACGAGGAGGAGCCCGTCGTCCTCCCGGCGCGGTTCCCCAACCTCCTGGCCAACGGCGCCACGGGGATCGCGGTGGGCATGGCCACCAACATCCCGCCCCACAACCTCGGTGAGCTGATCGACGCCACGATCGCGCTGATCGAGGACCCGGACCTGACCGCCGTCGACCTGATGCGCTACATCCCGGGCCCGGACTTCCCCACCGGCGGGCTGATCCTCGGCAACGTCGGCGCCTACGAGGCCTACACCACCGGCCGCGGCTCCATCAAGGTCCGGGCGGTGTGCACCATCGAGGAGCCGGAGCGGGGCCGCGATCGCGAGCGGATCGTGGTCACCGAGATCCCCTACATGGTCAACAAGGCCAACCTGCTGAAGAAGATCGCGGAGCTGGTGAACTCCAAGGTGATCGTCGGGATCGCGGACCTGCGGGACGAGTCGTCGCGTGAGGGCATGCGCGTGGTCATCGACCTCAAGCGCGATGCGAACGCCCAGGTGGTCCTCAACCAGCTCTACAAGCACACCCAGCTGCAGGACACCTTCGGGGTGAACCTGCTCGCCCTGGTCGATGGTGTGCCGCGCACCCTGACCCTGGACAAGGCGCTGACCCACTACGTCGCCCACCAGGTCGACGTCATCACCCGGCGCACCCGCTACCGGCTCCGCAAGGCCGAGGACCGGGCCCACGTCCTCGAGGGCCTGCTCATAGCCCTCGACCACATCGACGAGATCATCGCCCTGATCCGGGCCAGCGCCTCGGCCGACACCGCCAAGGCGGAGCTGATGGGCCGCTTCGAGCTGTCGGACATCCAGGCCCAGGCCATCCTCGACATGCAGCTGCGCCGCCTCGCCCAGCTCGAGCGGCAGCGCATCCAGGACGAGTACGACGAGCTCCAGACCCTGATCGCCGAGCTGAAGGCGATCCTGGCCGACCCCGCCCGGGTCCGCGCCATCATCCGCGAGGAGCTGCAGGAGATCCGCAGCCGCTACGCCGACGAGCGACGCAGCCGGATCGTGCCCGACGACGGTGCGATGACCGTGGAGGACCTCATCCCGGTCAGCGACGTGGTCGTGACCCTCACCCGCGCCGGGTACATCAAGCGCACGCCGGTGGACGCCTTCCGGACCCAGCGCCGCGGTGGGCGCGGGGTGCGTGGCACGGACATGAAGGAGGACGACATCGTCTCCTCCCTGCTGACCTGCTCCACCCACGACCACCTGCTGGTGTTCACCAACCAGGGCCGGGTCTACCGGATCAAGGCCTACCAGGTGCCGGAGAAGTCCCGTGCCGCCAAGGGCGTCTACGTCACGAACGTGCCGGGCCTAGCGCTGGAGCAGGGGGAGACCGTCACCGCCATCCGGGCGCTGCAGGAGTTCCGCGAGGACCGCTACCTGTTCTTCGCCACACGCAAGGGCACGGTCAAGCGCACCCGGCTCGACGACTTCGACTCCCCGCGCTCGGTGTTGATCGCGATCAACCTCAAGGAGGACGACGAGCTGATCGAGGTCGCCGTCACCGACGGCAGCCAGGACATCATGATGGTCTCCCGGGGCGGGCAGGCGATCCGCTTCGCGGAGACCGACGCCCGGGCCATGGGCCGTACCGCCGCCGGTGTGCGGGGCATGCGCTTCAAGGACGAGGACGACCAGGTCCTGGCGATGGCACCCATCCCCGCCGACGGTGGTGCGGGTCACTACCTGCTGGTGGTCACCGAGCAGGGCTACGGCAAGCGCACCCCCATCGACGACCCCGAGCATGACGAGGGCTACCCGCGCCACAACCGCGGCGGCCAGGGGGTGCGCACGATCACGCTGACCGAGTCGCGGGGACGACTGGCGGGTGCGCTGGTGGTGCCCCTGGACGCGGAGATCCTGCTGGTCAGCGACACCGGGACCCTGATCCGCACGGCCCTGGTCGACGTGCGACCGATGCGGCGTCCCGCCCAGGGTGTGTCGCTGATGCGCCCGGGCGACGGCGCCAGCGTGGTCGGGGTCGCCCTGGTCGTCGAGGACGAGGAGGACGCGGTGGCACCCGCTGATGCCGAGGTGGTACCGGAGGGCGACACCGCCGCACCCGCGGATGACGCTGCGTCCGAGGAGGATGGCCGGTGAGCGTGATCCGGTTGCTCCCGGTGCTGGTCCTCGCCAGCCTGCTGCTCCTCGGCTGCGGTCCGGGCGAGGGCTCGGTGTTCAGTCTGGCTGAGGGGGAGTGCTTCGACGACCCCGAGGACACCTCCGACATCCGGGAGGTCCCCCTGGTCGCCTGCGACCAGCCCCACGACAACGAGGTGTTCGCCACCTTCGATCTCGAGGACGGGGACTTCCCCGGCAGCGCCGAGGTGGAGGAGCAGGCGCTGAGCGGCTGCACGGAGCGCTTCCCGGCGCAGGTGGCGGAGGAGTACGGCGACGATGAGCTGGTCATCGGGGTGCTGACGCCGACCTCGGACAGCTGGTCCGGCGGCGACCGCGAGGTGGTCTGCTTCCTGTCCAGCGAGGACGGCCTCCTGACCGGCTCACTGCTGGGTGCGGACCGATGACCCG
>SKTN01000288.1 GCA_007117945.1 Nitriliruptoraceae bacterium
CGCCACCCGGAGAACCGGGTGCCACGGCGCGGCGGATGGGGGTCGGGGAACAGTGAGGTCAGCACGGTCAGCTCAGGATCAGGGTGTCGAGGGCGAGCTCCGGGTGGTCCCGCGCGATGCGCTCCGCGACGAAGCGGCTGCGGAACAGCGCCAGGGGCACCCCGTTGTCCCGCCGGTAGACGTCGACGTCGCGCATCGCCTCCAGCTCGGCGGCGCTGGCATCGTCGGTGGCTCGGGCCACCTCGAAGCGGGTGCCCTCGAGGCGGACGGGGGCACCGAACTCGTGCGCCATCCGCCAGGACGCCACGTCGAACTGCAGCTGGCCCACCGCGGCCCAGATCGGCGCCTGATCCCCGAGGTCATCGTGGCGCAGGACCTGGACCACGCCCTCCTCGTCGAGCTGTTGGACCCCGCGGCGGAACTGCTTGATGCGGCTGCGGTCCGCCGGGTGGGCGGTCTGGAAGTGCTCCGGCGTGAAGGTGGGCAGGGGCGGGAAGACCACCTCGGCGCCCTCGGCGTGGAGGGTGTCGCCGGCACGCAGGTCGGTGGCGTTGACCAGGCCGATCACGTCGCCGGGGAACGCCTCGTCGACGGTCTCGCGGTCCCGGCCGAACACCGCGTGGGCGTACTTGGCCACGGTCTTGCGGCCGGTGCGGGCGTTGACCAGGGTCGCACCCCGCTCGAAGCGCCCCGAGCACACCCGGATGAACGCCAGCCGGTCGCGGTGCCGCGGATCGAGGTTGGCCTGGACCTTGAACACCAGCCCGGAGAAGGGACCGTCGACGGGGTGGGCGCGGTCCTCGCGGTCGGGGCGCGCTGCCGGCGGTGGCGCGTAGGCCACCACGGCGTCGAGCAGCAGCCGCACCCCGAAGTTCGACAGCGCGGAGCCGAAGAAGACGGGCGTGGCCTCCCCGGCGAGGAAGGCGTCGATGTCGATGTCCGCGCCGACGGCATCCAGCAGGTCGAGCTCCTCACGGACCACCTCGGCGACCCCCTCGACCCCGCCCTCGTCCTCCTGCGCCATCCGGGCCCCACCGGGGGTGTTGGCCTCGAAGCGGTAGCTGTGGCGGTCACGGCGATCGACCACACCCTGGAAGCGGCCCTCGGGCTTGATCGGCCAGGTCACGGGCTGGCCGGGGATACCGAGCTTGGCCTCGAGGTCGTCGAGGATCTCCAGCGGCTCGGGGGTGGGCCGGTCCATCTTGTTGACGAAGGTGATGATCGGCGTGCCGCGGGCCTTGCAGACGGCGTAGAGCTTCTCGGTCTGCGGCTCCACACCCCGCGCGGCGTCGATGACCATCACCGCCGCGTCGACACCGGACAGGACCCGGTAGGTGTCCTCGGAGAAGTCACGGTGGCCCGGGGTGTCGAGCAGGTTGAGCACCGTGTGGTCGTGCTCGAAGCGGGCCACGGCGGAGGTGACCGAGATCCCACGCTTCTGCTCGAGCTCCAACCAGTCGGAGGTGGTGGCGCGCTCGGCCTTGCGGCTCTGCACGGCACCGGCCTGCTGGATGGCGCCCGCGTAGAGCAGGAACTTCTCGGTGAGGGTGGTCTTGCCCGCGTCCGGGTGCGAGATGATCGCGAAGGTCCGGCGGCGAGCAGCTTCCGCGGACACGACGGACACGGGGCGGCTCCGGGTGGAGTGAGGGCCGCACAGCGGGTTCGACGGCCCGGGGCGGCAGGTACGGGAGGGGTGTTCGACCCCCTACGGTAGCGCCCGAACCGGGGTAGCCGATCGCCACGGGTGGCCGTCCGGACCCCGGGTGCGGAAACCATCCCGGGCGACAACACGTAGCCTGGGCGTGCTGCGCACAACGGCGTGGCGTCTGGGTCCGGACCTCGGACCACCGGGCAGCGGGGTGCACACGGTGACGGCGACGGATGCGCGGGCCGAGGATCAGGCGGATGCCTCGTCCGGTGGTGCACACCATCGGCAGCGCCGCCGCCGGGCACAGCGCATCGCCGGTGTGGTCGCGGTCCTGGTCGCCTTCGCCGCCGCGGTGGTGGTCGGCACGCTCGTGGCCCTGGATGACTCCTTGACCCGTGTCGAGGTGGAGGGTCTGGCCGGCGGTGACCCGCCCGGCGACGCCGAGACCGACGTCACCGGCGACGACGGTGCCGGGGAGGTCGACCCCTCAGGTGCCGCGGATGTGGACATCGAGCGCGATGCGGAGCCGGTCACCGTCCTGCTCCTGGGCTCGGACACCCGTGAGGTGCTGACGCCCGAGGAGCGCCGCGAACTCGGCACCGGCATGGCCTGGGGCGAGCGCACCGAGGTGGTCGCCCTGGCCCGGGTGGACGACGCCGCGGGTGAGCTGCGGATGGTCAACATCCCCCGGGACAGCATCATCACCCGGTGTGACGGCAGCCGGGGCCGCATCAACGCCGCCTACGGCATCGGCGAGCGCACCGACGTCGGCGGCATGAGCTGCATCGTGCAGAGCGTCAGCTCCTGGTCCGGTCTGGACATCGACCACGCGGTCAAGGTCGACTTCCGCGGCTTCATCGACATCGTCGAGGCGATCGGCGGCGTCGAGATGTTCCTCGAGGAGCCGCTGCGTGACGAGCGGGCGAACCTCGATCTGGAGGCCGGCTGCCAGGTCCTCGACGGCGCCGACGCCCTGGCCTTCGCGCGGGCCCGCGGTCTCGACGACGACTTCGGGCGCATCAGCCGCCAGCAGCGCCTGCTGGTGGAGCTGCGCGACCAGGTCCAGGAGAACGGCGTGTTCGCCGAGCCGGTACGGACCCTGCGCCTCGCCGAAGCGATCGCAGGGTCGATGGAGGTCGACAGCAGCCTGACCCTCAACCGCATCCGGCAGCTGGTGATGGGGCACCGCTCCACGCTGCAGGAGGACCTGGCGACACGCACGGTGCCGGGCGAGCGGGCGACGGGTACCGAGGCGTGGCTGCTCCAGCCCGACGAGCAGGCCGCCCAGGAGCTGTTCACCTGGCTGCTCGAGGGCGACCCGGAGCCCGAGGAGGACCCGGACACCCGGGCCGAGGACGACACCACCGACGGCCCCACCGAGGGCGGCGAGACGGACGGCTCCGCGGACCAGGCGGAACCGGACGAGGACGAGGACGAGGACGTACCCGCCGGCTCGCAGCCACAGCGCTGCCCCTGAGCCGGACACCCCGCCAGGTTCGATGCCCGGCGAGCGGGTCCCTGCGGTACGACCGCACCTTCAGCCGGCGTGCTCCACGCCCAGCCCGGTGACGAGCACCGTGGCCGCCAGGGCCCACACGTACAGGGAGAACACCCGGAAGCGGGCGGACTCCAGCAGGCGCAGCACCAGCCACAGGGCCCCGGTACCCACCACCGCGGCGGTGACGAACCCCACGGCCATCGCACCCCAGCTGATCGTGCCGAACCCGTCGCCGAGCGCCACCTGGAGGGTCTGCACCCCCGTCGCCGCCAGGATCGTGGGGATCGCGACGTAGAAGGAGTAACGCGCCGCCATGGTGCGCTGCATCCCCAGCAGCAGGGCCGCGAAGATGGTGGTGCCCGAGCGGGAGATCCCGGGGGCCAGGGCCACGGCCTGGGCCACACCCACCAGGACGGCCACCGTGACGGTGATCTGCGCGGGGCCACGCCAGCCGAACCGCAGCCGCGCCCCACTGCGCTGCGGCGTCATCGCGTCGGTCCACCACAGCATGGCACCCGTCACCACCAGCGCACCCGCCACCAACGTCGGCGAGCCGAACACCTGCGTGAGCAGGTCCTGGAAGGTCAACCCGAGCACCCCGGTGACCGCCACGGACAGCAGCATCAGCAGGATCAGGCGGCTGGCCGTCGCCTCGGCGAAGGTGCCGCCGCCCCGGGACAGGCGGCCGGCGGCGCGGTCCTCACGCACCCCGGCGGCGAGCTCCCTGAGCCCGTCGCCCATCACGATCACCACCGACACCAGGGTGCCGACGTGGACGACCAGATCGAACAGGATCAGCTCGGGGCTGTCGGGGGGTGGCACGTCGTAGCCCTGACCCCGCAGCCAGGTCTGGGTGAGCACGAGGTGGCTGGTGGAGGACACGGGCACGAACATGAACACGCCCTGCACGATGCCGAGCACCAGTGCGATCAAGAGGGTCACGTCCGGGCTCCGTCAGGCGCGCCAGACCGGCGAGGTGGTGCGCCGGCCGCGGTCGGTGCCCGACCGCGGCCGCGACGGTAGGCGACGACGGCCACCGACCCCGCCGGCCGGCGCCGTCGCCTGACCACCGCCAGCTCAGATGCCGAGCACCGTCACCGCGATGCCGAAGTAGAGCAGCAGCCCCGTCGCGTCCACCAGGGTGGTGATCACGGGTGCGGAGAACACCACCGGGTCGACCCCGATCCGCTTGGCGAGGGGTGGCAGGAACCCGCCGGCGAAGGTCGCCCAGATGCAGATGAAGAACAGCGTCAGGCTGATCACCGTGGCGAGGGCGGCACCGAAGAACAGTGCCACCGGACCGAAGGCCAGGGCGGCGAGCAGCAACCCCAGCAGCACGCCGACGGCGATCTCCTTGCGCAGCATCCGCGGGAGGTCACGGAACCGCAGCTCGCCCACGGCCATCGCACGGATCACCACCGTGGCCGCCTGCGACCCGGAGTTGCCCCCGGTGTCGATCAGCAGGGGGATGAACAGCGCGAGGGTGCTGACCTGCTCGATGCGGTCCTCGAACCCGCCGATCACCGTCACCGTCGCCACGGCGGCCACCCCGAGCAGCAGCAGCCACACCGCGCGCTTGCGCGCGAGCAGCAGGACGCTGGCCTCGAGGTAGGGCAGGGCGACGAGGTCCGCCTCCTGCATCAGCCGGGCGGCGACCTCCTGGTCCTCGTCCACACGCACCTGGTAGCGCTCGGCCTGCAACAGCTCCGACACCGAGGTGGCGGGCGCGGCGGTGACCAGGTCCGGCAGGTCCACGGCGCCCACCAGGCGACGCTGGTCGTCGGTGACGGGCACCACCAGGACCTCCCGGGGGCGCAGCTGTGCCCGGCGCACCTTGGCGAGGGCGTCGGAGGCGCTCATGCTGGCGCGCAGGCTGACGAACCGGGGGCTCATCATGCGCC
>SKTN01000074.1 GCA_007117945.1 Nitriliruptoraceae bacterium
TAGCTGGGGTCGCGCTGCATCGTGCGGGGGGTGCCCTGCATGTGCATCAGGACGTAGGGCACCTCGGCGGCGGCGACGGTGTCGAGCAGCCGTGGGTCGAGACGGCCCGCGGACACGTCGTTGACCATCGCCGCGCCGGCGTCCACGGCGGCCCGCGCCACCGCGGACTTGGTCGTGTCGATGGAGACGATCGCCCCGGCCGCCGCGAGCTCCCGGACCACCGGGACGACCCGTGCGAGCTCCTCCTCCTCCGCCACGGGGTGGGCCCCCGGACGGGTGGACTCGCCACCGACGTCGACGATGTCCGCGCCGGCCTCCAGCAGGCGTGCTGCCGCCGCCAGCGCCGGCGCCGGGTGCTCGGCGGGCAGGTAGGCCTGCCCACCGTCGGAGAAGGAGTCCGGGGTGACGTTCAGGATGCCCATCACCACGGGGCGCAGCGAGGTCGGCAGGTTCCCGGCGGGCGTCGCGAGGTCGTCGGGCGGTTCCCGCCAGCTGGCCAGGCGGGCATCGAGGTGGTCGGCCGCCGTCGGCGCGGCGGCCACCAGGGCCTGGCGCAGTGACGGGACGACGGCCGTCAGGCGCACCAGGCGGTCAGCGCGCCGCCGGACGGCCACGTCCTCGGGCGCTGCAGCGACCACGGCGTCGATCACCGTGGTCGCTGCCAACAGCTCGACCTCGACGGGGCCGGACAGGTGCCAGCCACCTGCATCGCACACCCGCAGGCTGGGTGCGTCCGAGCTCGCAGCCATCCCACCCTCCCTGGCGGCGTCGCGGCGGAGCATGCCAGTTCAGCCGCCGACCTGGTAACGCCGACGCCACCGAGCGGTACCCGGGACCTGGCGCGATGACGCCGTGCTCAGCCCTTGAGCAGGGTCATGGCCTCTGCGCGGGTCTTGGGGTCGTCCCGGAACTTGCCACGCACGGTGGAGGTCACGGTCTTGGCCCCGGGCTTGCGGATGCCACGCATCTCCATGCACATGTGCCGCGCCTCGACGACCACCAGCACGCCCCGGGGCTCCAGGGCGCGCTCGAGGGCGTCGGCGATCATCGCGGTCATCCGCTCCTGCAGACCCGGCCGCTTCGCGCAGACATCGACCAGGCGGGCGAGCTTGGACAGGCCGGTGACCTTGCCGTTGGCGTTGGGCAGATAGGCGACGTGGGCGACGCCGGTGAAGGGCACGAGATGGTGCTCGCACATCGAGTGGAACTCGATGTCGCGCATCATCACGATCTCGTCGTAGGCCTCGTCGAAGGTGACGGAGAGCACCTCTGCGGGGTCGACGAGCAGCCCGGCGAAGATCTCGTCGTACTCCCGCGCCACGCGGGCGGGGGTGTCGGCGATGCCGGCGCGGTCGGGGTCCTCCCCGATGGCCTCGAAGAGCATGCGCACGGCGCGCTCGATCTTGTCGTGGTCGAAGGAGCGGGTCGGGGCGAGTCCCGTGATGTGGCGCACGCGGCGAACAGCCTCCTCGGTGTCGACGACCCGCAGTTCGTCGGCGAGGACGTCGTCATCGTGGGCGTCGAGCCCGTTGGCGGAGTGGGGCAGCGGGTACACGCTCACAGCGGACCTCCTCGGGTGGCGACCCGCCCCACCTGTGGGGGCGTCGGCATGGTGTGGTCGCTCAGCCCTGCTTCGACGCCGCGGGGGAGGCGGACGAGTCCTGGGCGTGGCCGTTGCCCGAACCGTTGCCGTTGCCGGGTCCACCCACGGGGTTGCGGCGCAGCTTCTCGATGACCGACGCGGGATCCTCGGCGCCCGGGGCGAGCAGCGCCCGGCTCGGCCGGTGATGGACGGGTGAGAAGACCTCGTCGAGGAGGGCACCGTCCACGGTCTCGACCTCGAGGAGCTTGCTCGCGAGGTCCTCGAGGACGTGGTCGTTCTCCACCAGGATCTCGAGCGCCTCGTCGTGGGCCTCATCGAGCAGCGAACGCACCTCCTCGTCGATCAGCTGTGCGACCTGCCCCGAGTAGTCGGGCTGGTGGCCGAACTCCTTGCCGAGGAAGGGCTGCGAGTCCTTCTGGCCCAGGGTGATGGGTCCGAGCAGCCCGCTCATGCCGTACTGGGTGACCATCTCACGGGCGGTGGCCGTCGCCTTGCGGATGTCGTCGCCGGCACCGGTGGTGATGTCGCCGATCTTCAGTTCCTCGGCCACGCGTCCACCCATCATCACCGCGAGGCGGTCGATCAGCTCCGAGCGCGAGATGAGGTACTTGTCCTCGGTGGGCAGCTGCATCGTGAAGCCCAGCGCCTGTCCCCGGGGGATGATGGTGATCTTGTGCACCGGGTCGGCGTTCGGCAGGGCGTGTCCCACGATGGCGTGACCCGCCTCGTGGTAGGCGACGGTGCGCTTCTCGTTCTCGCTCATCAGGCGGGTCTTGCGCTCGGGGCCGGCGATGACGCGCTCGATCGACTCCTGGAGCTCGGCCATGTCGATCTCCTGCTTGCCGCGTCGGGCGGCGAGCAGGGCGCCCTCGTTCACCAGGTTGGCGAGGTCCGCCCCGGTGAAGCCGGGCGTGGAGCGGGCCAGCACGGACAGATCCACGTCGTCGCCCAGGGGCTTGCCCTTGGCGTGCACCCCGAGGATCGACTCACGGCCCACCAGGTCCGGGCGGTCGACGACGATCTGGCGGTCGAACCGGCCGGGCCGCAGCAGGGCGGGGTCGAGGATGTCGGGACGGTTGGTGGCGGCGATCAGGATGACGGCGGTGCGCACGTCGAAGCCGTCCATCTCGACCAGCAGCTGGTTGAGGGTCTGCTCGCGCTCGTCGTGGCCGCCACCCATACCGGCGCCACGGTGACGACCCACGGCGTCGATCTCGTCCATGAAGATGATGGCCGGCGCGTTGGCCTTGGCCTGCTCGAACAGGTCCCGCACCCGGGAGGCACCCACACCGACGAACATCTCGACGAAGTCCGAGCCGGAGATCGAGAAGAAGGGCACCCCGGCCTCGCCGGCCACGGCGCGGGCCAGCAGGGTCTTACCCGTACCGGGTGGCCCGTAGAGCAGCACGCCCTTGGGGATCTTGGCGCCCATGGCCTGGAACTTCTGGGGGTTCTCGAGGAACTCCTTGATCTCGCGCAGCTCCTCGACGGCCGACTCCGCCCCCGCGACGTCGGCGAAGGTCACCTTGGGCGCGTCCTTGGAGACCATCTTGGCCTTGGACTTGCCGAACTGCATGACCCGGCCGCCCCCACCCTGCATGTTCTGCATCAGCAGGAAGAAGATCCCGAGGATCAGGATGAAGGGGATCACCGTGGCCAGGATCTGGACGACCGCGCCGGTCTGCTCGGCGTTGAACTCCACGTCGGCGATCAGGCCCTGATCGATCCAGCGGCGCAGTTGGTCGCCGTTGATGTCCGGGTTGTAGACCGTGGTGAAGGCGACGGTGGAACCACCCGAGCGCCGCTCACCCTCGATCGACTCCGACCGGTTCCCGATCGAGGTGACCTGCAGGTCGGCGTCCTGGAGCTGTCCGTCCTCGACGGCGGTCTGGAACTGGCTCCAGGTCAGCTCCGTCGGCGCGGTGGCCGAGGAGAACACGCTGAACCCGATCCACATGGCAGCGGCCAGGGCGAGGATCCACGGCAGGGGGCCGCGCAGCACGCGCTGGGACGGCTTCTCGTTGGCCACGGGGGAACCACCTGTCGGGGCCGGTGCGGGCGGACGTCCGCGTCGCGACGTCGCGTGGAGGAGGCCCGCGGGTGAGGTTCGATGCTACCAGTGGGCAGGGTGCGCTCTCCGTGGCCCGGTGGCAGCGGGTGGGCGTCCCGTGCACGGCGCCGATCAGCCCCCGTAGGCCTCCGGCCTGAGGGTCACGATGTCGCTCAACCCGCGGTAGTGCTCCGCGAAGTCGAGGCCGTAGCCCACCACGAACACGTCCGGGACCTCGAACCCGACGTAGCGGATGGGCAGATCGACCTCACGGCGTGAGGGCTTGGTCAGCAGGGAGAGCACCTCGACGGAGGCCGGCCTGCGCGAGCGCAGGTTCTTCAACAGGTAGTCGAGGGTGAGCCCGGAGTCGACGATGTCCTCGACCACGAGGACGTCGCGACCCTCGATCTCCGTGTCGAGGTCCTTCATGATCCGCACCACACCCGAGGAGGTGGTCGCCGACCCGTAGGAGGACACCGCCATGAAGTCCACGGCCGAGGGCACCTCGAGCCGTCGGTGGAGGTCCGCGACCACGAAGATCGCGCCCTTGAGCACACCGACGAGCAGCAGCTCCCTGTCCGCGTAGTCCCGGTCGATCTCCGCGGCGAGGACGTCGAGCTTGGCCGCGATCGCCTCCCGCGGGATCAGCACCTGCTCGACCTGTGACCGGTAGGCCGCGGGGAGCCGATCGAGCGGATCAGCCGACTCGGACATGGTGGGGATCCGTCGGGTCGGGGGCGCGGGCGACGCGGCCTCGAGGGCTGCAGCGGGGAGCCTACTCCCCGGCCTGCGCCGGCGCGGTCTCGGCTCGGACCACCGCGAGGGCGAGCTGCGGATCGCGGCGACCACGTGCGGCGAGCCCGGCGTCCACCACGAAACCGGGGACCCAGACCACCTGCTGCCCACCGTCGGGATCCACAGCGACGAGGACGGGCCAGCGGGCACGCAGCACCCGCGGCAGGTGGGCGTCGCGCAGCACGGCCGCGACCCGTCGGGTGCCGAGCGCCGTCGCCACGCGATCCCCCGGCGCGGCGACACGCAGGGACAGCCCCTCGGACATCGCCGGGAGCAGCAGGGTGAGCCGGTCACGCTTGGCCCCCGTGGGCACGGCCAGCCGGTCGCTCGCGACGGGGGCCGGGGTCCAGGGTTCCGGCAGCCCGAGGGCCAGCTGCTCCTGCCGTCCGGGGCTGCGCCCCTCGCTGGCCGGGGTCCGCACCTCGAGCACCACACCGGCCGCCGGCCACGGGGTGCGTCCCGGCACGGCGATCAGGCGCTGTGCGGGGGCGGGTGCCGCCGCCGGCGCGAAGGCGACCACCGCCCGGGTCACCTCGAGGCGGATCGCGCCCGGCAGGGTCCGGCGGCTCGCGGGCTCCGCAGCCAGCACCCGTTCCA
>SKTN01000259.1 GCA_007117945.1 Nitriliruptoraceae bacterium
AGCACCCCACCTCAGGGGTCGCGACCACGGGAGGGACCGGCATGAGCGAGCAGCCACGGGTGATCCTGGAGCGGGAACGCACCGGCTGGGACCTGCTGTTCGGTGGCCTGTCCGTGGTGGCGGGCGGGATCGTGCTCAGCCACGTGGCCCTGGCGAGCGTGATCTCCGTGCTGTTCACCGGGTGGATGCTGCTGGTGGGCGGTGCGACGCTCGCCGTGGGGGCCCTGGTGAACTGGTCGGATCACGGCCGGAGGTGGAACCTGGCCTACGGCGCGCTCATCGGGGTGCTCGGCTTCGCCTTCGTGAGCAACCCCGGTGTGGGCCTGCTCGCCCTCACCCTGCTCGCCGGGTCGCTGCTCCTCGTCGGCGGCATGCTGCGGGTGGTCCTGGCCTTCCAGCCCGGTATGCCCCGCGGGATGCTGCTGGTCAGCGCCGGCATCACCCTGGCGCTGGCCCTGCTGATCCTCAGCGGCTTCCCCGCCTCCGCCCTGTGGTTCCTGGGCACGGTGCTGGGGGTGGAGCTGGTCATCGACGGCGTGACCACGATGCTGCTGGGACGCGTCCGCCTCGCCCAGGCCCGTGCGGCGGTGGGCGAGGACGACGAGGTCACCGAGGACGAGGTCACCGAGGACACCACCGACGAGGATGCACCGGCGGTGGGGTGACGCCCGCCGCCGGGCCGCCCGGGGAGGCGCGGAGCGCCGGGGATCAGCTCGCTGACGCGGCCGCTTCGAGGGCACGCTGCAGCTCGTCGGCCACCTGGGAGGCGATGCCCTCGAGCTGCGGGTTCCCGGTCAACCCCATCATGGCCGCGGGGTCGATCGCGATCAGTTCCGACCCCCCCTCGGGGTGCGCGCGCACCACGACGTTGCAGGGCAGCAGTCCGCCGATCATCGGGTCGATACCGATGGCGTGGTGGGCGTAGGCCGGCTTGCAGGCGCCGAGGATCCGGTAGGGCGCCACCTCGACGTCCAGCTTGGCCTTCAGGGTGGCGGTGACGTCGATCTCGGTCAGCACCCCGAAGCCCTCGGCGGACAGGGCGTCGCGGACCCGGCCCTCAGCGGCCTCGGGGTCGTGGGGTGTGCGGATCTTGAGTACGTAGCGGTCCTGCTCGATCATCATCGCTCCTGGTGGGTGCGGTCGGAGGGCTCGTCGGCGGTGGCCGTCCTCGTGCACAACGCGCGCAGGGTCCTCGCGTGTTCCCCCGGTGGCAGGCACCGGCCACGTGCAGGCCGGCTGCGGGTGGTGCCCTGCCCCGCCCGGCTTGCCATGAAGCGACGCTTCACAGCTAGGATTTCCGTGACGCAACGGCGCGTCGCCCATCCCGCGCGGGGTCGGGCGGTGCTGCCTGCCGTCACGTCGTCGCGCACGACCGCGCAAAGGCTTCGACGTGACGATCGATCTGCACCAGCTCGCCCTGCACGCCATCGACGCCGCAGCCGAGGAACTGGCGCTGCCGGACCGGGTACGTGCAGCGCTCCACCAGCCGGAGCGCTCCCTGGCCGTCCAGGTCCCCTACCAGGCGGACGATGGGGCGACCCGGGTCGTACCGGGCTTCCGGGTGGCGCACTCCACGGCCCGCGGGCCCGCCAAGGGCGGCACCCGCTTCCACCCCGAGGTCACCGCGGAGGAGGTCAACGGGCTGGCCACCCTGATGAGCGTGAAGACGGCGGTGGTGGACCTGCCCCTCGGTGGCGGCAAGGGCGGGATCACCGTCGACCCCAAGCAGCTCAGCGAGGCGGAGCTCGAGTCCCTGACCCGCAGCTACACCCGGGCCATCGCCGGCAGCATCGGCCCCGAGGTCGATGTCCCCGCCCCCGACGTCAACACCGGGCAGCGCCACATGGACTGGATCGCCGACGAGTACGCCCGGATCACGGGGCGGCACCAGCCGGGGGTCGTGACGGGCAAGTCCATCGCCGCCGGCGGATCGTTGGGCCGTGACACGGCCACGGCGACGGGCTGCCGCACCGTGGTGCACGCTGGCGCCAGGCGGCTGGGCCTGCCCGCGGACGCACGCGTGGTGATCCAGGGCTTCGGCAATGCCGGCGCGCACCTGGCACGGATGCTCGCCGAGGACGGTCTGCGGGTGGTCGGGGTCTCCGACAGCCGTGGCGGCGTGCACGATCCCGCGGGCCTGGACATCGCGGCGGTGGCGGCCGCCAAGGCCGAGCACGGCTCGGTCACCGCCTCCGACGCCGAGGTGGTGGACCCGGGCCAGCTGCTCGCGCTGGAGTGCGACATCCTCGTCCCCGCCGCCCTCGAGGGGGCCATCGACGTCGCGGAGGCGGAGAAGGTCCGGGCCACGCTCATCGCCGAGGCGGCCAACGGTCCCGTGACCAGCGAGGCGGACGCCATCCTCGCCGAGCGTGGCGTGACCGTGGTGCCCGACGTGCTCGCCAGCGCGGGTGGGGTGATCGTCTCCTGCTTCGAGTGGCAGCAGAACCAGCGCGAGGAGCGGTGGAGCGCCCGGCACGTCGCGGAGCGCCTCGAGGAGCGCATGTGCCGCTCCCTCGATGACCTGTGGGCCGTGGCCACCTCCCGGGGACTGGACCTGCGCTCCGCCGCCATGGTGCTCGGTGTCGGCCGCATCGCCGCCGCGATCGAGGCGCGGCACGCCGACCTCGCCGCCGGCGAGCTGGCCTCCTGAACGCCGGCAGCCTCTAGCGTGTGCCCCCGGTGCCCCGACCGGGGGCACGCTCGTGGCGGCGTCGCGCGGGCAGCCACCCGAGGGCTCGGCACCGGAGGACACGCCGATGGACGCGAGCACCGCTCCGACGAGCGGCACGCCCACGCTGGATGCCCTGGTCGACCAGGTCCACATCGGCGACAACCTCGTCGTGCTGTCCGAGGCGGGCGAGGTCCTCGACCTGCTCGTCGCGCGGTACCGCGCGGCTGCCGAGGGTCGGGCACCCCTGGTCCTGGTGACCGTGCGCTCGCCCTGGCGGGGTCCGGTCCCAGCCGGGGTCGAGGTGCTCGACTGGTCGGCGGTGTCCACGGGGGAGCCCGCCGAGCTGCCCCACGCCCTGCCCGTGGACGCCAGCCTCGAGGACGCGCTGGCGGACGTGCGGGCCGCGGACGAGCGGGTGGGGACGGGGGCGGTGTTCGCCTTCGATCGGTTGAGCGCCGTGCAGTCCGCCTGGTCCGACGAGGCGGCCCTCGAGCTGTTCCTGGCGACCTGCCCCCGGCTGTACCGGCGCCGCAGCCTGGCGCTGTGGCCCCTGGAGCTCCAGGCACACCGGCCCAGCTTCCTGCGTCGCCTCACCGAGGTCACCCAGGTCGTGGTGGAGGTCACCAGGGCCGAGGACGCTGACGACGGCGAGTACGTGCTCGCCGTGCGCAAGGCCGACGGGCGCGCCGGCGAGGTGCAGGGTCGACGCCGCGCGGTCCGCCTGCGCGACGGCGACCTGGAACCGGTCGGCCCGGTGCTGACCACCCGGCAGCGGCTGGGGACCCTGATCCGGGACCAGCGCCTGGCCAGCGGGCTCGCCCAGGCCGAGGTCGCACGGCGGGTCGGTATCTCACCCTCGGCGCTCTCCCAGGTGGAGCGGGGCGTGCGTGGGCCCGGTGGTGACACCCTCGTCCGGCTCTGGGAGGTGCTCGGGGTGCCCTTCGGCCCCCGGGAGGCCGGCTCCAGCGGCTACCGGGTCTCACGGCGCAGCGGCCGGGAGCAGCGCCAGCTCCAGGAGGGCCTCGAGGGGGAGCAGCTGCTCCACGACCCCGCCATCGGCGAGCTGTGGTCCCTGCGGGTGGCGCCCGGCGCACGAGGCGACCACGGCCCCTTCGACGTCAAGGTGGCCGAGTCGATCACCGTGGTCCGTGGGGTCCTCGACCTGCAGCTGGCGGGACGCACGGAGACCCTGCACGAGGGCGACGCCCTGTTCACCGACGAGGCCCCGATCCGCGGGTGGGCCAACCCCGGCGCGGTACCTGCCGAGATCGCGTGGGTCCTCCACGGCCACAGGACCTGAACGGCGACGGTCCGTGGTCGGCGTGGCCAAGGGGACGAGGGACCCTCGACGTCGCGGCACCTCGTGGGGTACCGTGAAGCATCGCTTCACCGCGCGTTCCTGTGTTCCATCCCTTCTCGACGCGCCGTCCCCTTCAGGAGGTGGATCATGGCTGCCGAATCGACCCTCGTCCGCGCGCCCATCGTGCTGACCGCGGCAGGCCGCCAGTGGCTGCAGGACCGCCTCGCGCGGGGCAACGAGCGTCTGGAACGGATCGACGTCGACCTCGCCAGCGAGCGCACCGAGGAGCTGGTGACCCAGCGTGCCCAGCTGCGGGAGCAGCTCGACGAGCTCGAGGTCCTGCTGCGCGACGCCGTCGCCCCGGCGGACATCATCGACGACCCCACCATCGTGGAGATCGGTGATGAGGTCGAGGTGGAGTTCCCCGACGGGGACCGGGAGTCCTTCCTGATCGTGCACCCCGTCGAGGCGGGCATGGACGAGCACCGGACCTCCAGCGACGCGCCCCTGGCCCGCGCCGTGCTGGGCAACCGACCCGGTGACCGCATCACGGTGACCTCACCCGCTGGCGTCTACCACTGCACGATCGTGCGCCGGGACCGCATCGGCTGAGACGTTGGGCCATGGGGACCCATGAGCCGGAGCTGACCGCGCCCACACCGCTGTGCCGCGCCGACGGGCGCCGGCTCAACCCGGCGGCCGTCGGTTGGTCCCCACGGCCGCTGATCGAGCCGAACCTGCGGGGCGCGTGGGGGCGCAACAAGCGCTGGGACTACCACGCCGTGCTCAGCGGCGAGGTGGCCGTCTCCCTGGTCTACGCCGACATCGACTACCTCGGCATCGTCGCCGTGTGGTGGGTGCACCTCCCCACGGGACTGACCGGTGGCCGTGAGGTCAGCGTGCCTCTGGCGCGGGGTGTGACGCTGCCTGACCGCTACGGCAGCGCGCCGCTGACCTTCCGCCACCACCACCTCGGCGTCGAGGCGGTGACCGACGCCCAGGGCACGGACCTCACGGCGCGCTGGAGGGAGCCCGACGGCACCCTGGGCCGCCTCGATGC
>SKTN01000010.1 GCA_007117945.1 Nitriliruptoraceae bacterium
CACGGCGCCGCGTGCGGGTCAGGCGCCGGCGGGTCCGAGGGCGTCCGCGAGCAGCTGCCGTTGCTCCTGCTCGTGCACCACGTGCTGGCCCGCCGCCGGCGAGGCGGAGGCGGCCCGGCTGGCCCGGCGCAGGGAGCGCTGCCCGTCGAGCCCGTCGAGCACCTCGCGCAACCGGCTCTCCACGAAGCCCCACCCGCCCATGTTGGCGGGCTCCTCCTGGACCCAGCACACGTCAGCGGCGTTCGGGTAGGACGCCAGCACCTCGCTGATCCGCTCGCCCGGGTAGGGGTAGAGCTGCTCCACGCGGACGACCGCCGCCGGGACGTCACGCTGATCACGTTCGCGCAGGAGCTCGTGGGCCACCTTCCCCGAGGCGAGCAGCACCGTCGACACCTCGTCGCGGTCACGCTCGCCGGTCTCCACTCCCGGGTCGTCGAGCACCTCGTGGAAGTGCCCCCCGATGAGCTCCGACAGCGGCGAGGTGGCGTCGGGTGAGCGCAGCAGCGACTTCGGCGTGAAGATCACCAGCGGCTTGCGCACCTCACGGTGCATCTGGCGGCGCAGGACGTGGAAGTACTGCGCCGCGGTGGTGGCGTTGACCACCTGGATGTTGTCGTCGGCGGCCAGCACGAGGAAGCGCTCGATGCGGGCCGAGGAGTGCTCGGGACCCTGGCCCTCGTAGCCGTGGGGCAGCAGCAGCACGAGGCCGGAGGTCTCCCCCCACTTGTCCTCGGCGGCCACGATGAACTGGTCGATGACGATCTGGGCCCCGTTGACGAAGTCGCCGAACTGGGCCTCCCAACAGGTCAGCGCCTCGGGACGTTCCACGGAGTAGCCGTACTCGAAGCCCACCGCCGCGTACTCGCTCAGCAGGGAGTCGTAGACGAACCAACGTCCCTGGCCGGCGGCGAGGTTGGCCAGCGGCAGGTGCTCCTCACCGGTGCGGTAGTCCATCTGGACGGCGTGGCGGTGCGAGAAGGTGCCGCGGCGCGAGTCCTGCCCGGCCAGGCGCACGTCGATCCCCTCGAGCAGCAGGGAGCCGAAAGCCAGGGTCTCCCCCAGCGCCCAGTCGATCTGCTCGGCGTCGTAGCGCGCACGTGCCTTGCCGAAGATGCGGTCCAGCTTCGGGTGGCGGTTGAAGCCGTCGGGGACCTCGAACTGCACGGAAGCGATCCGGTCGAGGTGGCCGCGGTCGACCCCGGTCGCCACGACCTCGTGGGCCCAGTCCTCGCTGGGCTCGTGGGGCTCGGGTGGCTCCGGGGGCGACGCCTGCTTCGTCTCGTCGAAGGCCTGCTGGAGCCGCGACTCGAAGTCCTCGAGGGACTCCTCCGCCTGCTCCAGGGAGATGTCGCCACGACGCACGAGCGCCTCGGTGTAGAGCTTGCGCGCCGAGCGGTGCCGCTCGATCGTCTCGTACATCTCCGGCTGGGTGAAGGAGGGGTCATCGGCCTCGTTGTGCCCGTGCCGCCGGTAACAGATCAGATCGATCACGATGTCGCGGTGGAAGCGTTCGCGGTAGCGGAAGGCCAGGCGGGCCACGCGCACCACGGCCTCCGGATCGTCGCCGTTGACGTGCAGGATCGGCGCCTGGACGGTCTTGGCGACATCGGTGGCGTAGAAGGAGGACCGGGAGGCCTCGGGCGAGGTGGTGAAGCCCACCTGGTTGTTGATCACGACGTGGATCGTCCCGCCCGTGCGGTAGCCGCGGAGCTGGGAGAGGTGGAGGGTCTCCACGACCACGCCCTGACCGGCGAAGGCCGAGTCACCGTGCATCAGCACGGGCAGGGCGGGGCGCACGCCCTCCTCGCCCCGGTCGGCGACGTCCTGGAGCGCGCGGGCGATGCCCTCGACCACGGGGTTGACCGCCTCGAGGTGGGAGGGGTTGGGTGGCAGGTGGAGCTCCACCTCGTTGCCGGCGCGGGAGGTGTAGGTGCCGCGGGTACCGAGGTGGTACTTGACGTCGCCCGAGCCCTGCACGGTGTCGGGGTCGATGTGGCCCTCGAACTCCCCGAAGATCTGGCGGTGCGACTTGCCGACGATGTTCGACAGCACGTTGAGCCGACCCCGGTGGGCCATGCCCATGACGATGTCGCCGATCGAGTCGGCGTCGGCCGCCGCCTCGCACACCGTGTCGAGGAGCGGGATCAGGGACTCACCGCCCTCCAACCCGAAGCGCTTCTGGCCCACGTACTTGGTGTGCAGGAAGGACTCGAAGGACTCCGCGGCGTTCAGGCGGGACAGCACCCACAGCTGGCCCTCGTGGGAGAGCTCCTCCTGGACCCCCTCGACCTGCTCACGGATCCACAGCTTCTGCTCCGGGTCGAGGACGTGGCCGTACTCGATGCCCACGGTGCGGCAGTAGGCGTCCCGGAGCGTGCTGAGGATCCGGGTGAGCTGGAGCCGCTGGTCCTGCCCGCCCACGTCGGTCAGGAACTCCCGGTCGAGGTCCCAGATCGACAGCCCGTAGTAGGTCGGGTCGAGCTCGGTGTGCATCGCGGCCTTGCGCTGCCGCAGGGGGTCAAGGTCGGCGATCAGGTGCCCGCGCACCCGGTACATGTTGACCAGCTGATCGACCTTCATCTGCTTGGTGAGCAGGTCGACCTCGTCGTCGAGGTCGCTGTGGTCGGTGCGCCAGCGCGCAGGCTCGTAGGGCAGACCCAGGGAGCGGAACACCTCGTCGTAGAAGCCGTCCTCACCCAGCAGCAGCTGGTGCACACGCTGGAGGTACAGCCCGGACTCCGCCCCCTGGATCACCCGGTGGTCGTAGGTCGAGGTGAGCGTTATCACTTTGCTCACGCCAAGCTTTGCGATGATGCGGGGATCGGCGGCCTGGTAGGCCGACGGGTAGTCGATGGCGCCCACGCCGAGGATCGCGGCCTGGCCGGCCATCAGCCGGGGGATCGAGTGCACGGTGCCGATCGTGCCCGGGTTGGTGATCGTCAGGGTGCCGCCCGCGAACATCGCCGGGTCGAGCTTGCCCGTCCGGATACGCCGGATGATGTCCTCGTAGGCCCGTAGGAACGCCTCGAAGGACAGCGAGGTGGCGTCCTGGATGACGGGCACCACCAGGGAGCGGGACCCGTCGTCGTTCTGGACGTCGACGGCGAGGCCAAGGCCCACCTGCTCCGGACGCAGGGTGGCGGGCTTGCCGTCCTCGGTCTCGGTGAACACCGTGGTCATGGCGGGGACGTCGACCAGGGCACGGACCATGGCGTAGGCGATGAGGTGGGTGAAGGAGACCTTCCCGCCACGGGTGCGCCGCAGGTAGTTGTTGACGATCCTGCGGTTGACCTCGAGCAGCTTGGCAGGCACGTCCCGCACGCTGGTCGCCGTCGGGACCCCCAGCGAGGTCTCCATGTTCTCCACGATGCGCGCGCCCACACCGCGGATGCGCTGCGCCTCGGCGCCCTCGGGCACGGCCGCCACGGCACGCCGGGGAGGGCTGGCACCGCCACCTGCCGGCGAGCTGGAGCCCGCAGCACCGCCATCCTCGGCTGAGCGGCCGTCCCCACCCGCTGACTGGTCAGCCTCGGAGCCCACCGCCCGGCCCGCCGGCGCCGGGGCGTCAGGGCGGTAGTCCGCGAAGAAGTCCTGCCAGGGTGAGGACAGCGAGTCCGGGTCGTGCTGGTACTGCTCGTAGAGCTCCTCGACCAGCCACGCGTTGAGCTCGGACTGTGCGGGCTGCGAGGGGGTTGCGGTGCGTGCGGGGGAGGCCATGGCTGCTCTCGACGGGCGGTGTCAGGGCGGGGGTGGCGACCGGGAGGGTACGTCCCAGCTGCAGGGCCCGGCTCGGATGGCCCGTGCTGCGCGCCCAACGTCACGCCATGCCACCCGTGGAACCCGGCGCCGGCCGCCGGCGTCCGACCCCGTGGAGGCGGTCACCGCCCCGAGCCCAGGAGGTCGCACCGTGGAGCGCACGCAGCACAGCACCGTAACCCGCCACCTCGGTGTGGGATCGGGCCCCGCCGGGCACCGCCAGCGACGCTCCCGCCCCACCACGCTGGGCCTGCTCGCCCTGCTGCTCGTGACCGCGATCGTGCTGTCGGCCTGCGCCGCCGTGGACGACCTCAGCGGCAGCACCAGCGGGGCAGACGACGCGTGGACGGCCACCGAGGACGCGGGCGAGGCCCCGGAGGCCGCGCCCGATGAGGCCGTCGACCGCGACGTCGCCGAGGTCGCGGAGGATGCCGAGGATGCCGGCCCCGCCGGCGACGACTCGCCAGCCGCACGGTCGGAGGTGGGCGCGGGACGGGCGGTGATCCGCACCGCCCACATGCACATCCGGGCCCGTGACACCGCCACCGCCGCGGACGACATCGTCGCCCTCGTGGAGGCCAGTGAGGGCTACGTCTCCGGTACGGATCTCGCACGTGACGCCGACGGCGTGGTCTCCGGGCGGCTCACCCTGCGGGTGCCGACCGAGGAGCTGACCACCACCCTCGACGCGATCGACGAGCTGGCCGACAGCGTGCTGGAGCGGCGCCTCGACGAGCAGGACGTGACCACCGAACTCAGCGATCTCGACGCGCGCATCACCAACCTGGAGGCCTACGAGGAGGAGCTCCGCCAGCTGCTCACCGAGGTCCGCGAGTCGACCACCGACACCGAGGACCTGCTGCGCGTGTTCGATCGCGTGAACGAGGTCCGTGGGGAGATCGACCAGGCGACCGCCAGGCGGACCGTCCTCGCGGACCAGGTGGCGATGTCCACGATCCACCTCCAGCTCTCGCCCACGCCCGCGACCGGCCCGGTGACCGACCCCGGTTGGGCGCCCGGTGACACCGCCCGGGGGGCGCTGGCCACCACGATGCGGATCCTGGCCGACCTGGCGGACACGGTCATCCGCATCGGCTTGACCGTGCTGCCCGTCACCCTCGTGGTGCTGATCCCGATCGCCCTGGTGGTCTGGCTGGTGCGTCGGGTGGTGGTCTCCCGCCAGCGCCGGAGCGCCGCCGCGGACGGGACGGCGGCGACACAGGGAGCGCCTGCGGCGACACAGGGAGCGCCTGCGGCGAC
>SKTN01000420.1 GCA_007117945.1 Nitriliruptoraceae bacterium
GGCTCGGGTTCCGGCTCGGGTTCGGGTTCCGGCTCGGGCTCCGGGTCCTCGAGGATCTCCACGCACCGGTTGCCCTGGAAGTCGACCGGCCCGTCGAGCACCTCGGGTGTCCGTCCGAACTCATCCGGCCCGTCGGGGCTCGGGCCGTAGGCGTAGCCAGGGGGGCAGGGCTCGAGTTCGGGCTTGATCTCCACGCAGGGACGCCCCTCGGCGTCGGTGATGTCCACCAGGACGTCGGGGAAGAACCCGTCCGCATCCGCGGAGGTCGGGGGATCAGCGAAGGCGTAGCCCTCCGGGCAGGCCTCCTCGTCGGGTTCCCCGCCCTCGAGCTCGAGCGAGGGTGCGGTGAAGCCCTGGACCTCCATGCCCTCGGTGGCCCGGGTCATGTAGGTACGCCACACGGGTGCCGCCAGCTGCCCGCCGGTGGCCCCCTCGCCCTCGATGGGCGAGTTGTCGAGGTTGCCGAGCCACACGGTGGTGGCCAACTGCGGCACGTAGCCCGCGAACCACACGTCCCGGCCCTCGTTGGTGGTGCCGGTCTTGCCCGCGACGGGCCGGTCATCGAGGGCAGCGGCCTGGCCGCTGCCCTCGGTCACCACGCCCAGCAGGACGTCGCTGACGGCCCGGGCGACCTGGACGTCGACGGCCTGGTCGTCGCGCGGGCCGGGGGTGTAGATGGCGCGCCCATCCGGGTCCTCCACCCGGGTCACCAGTCGCGGACGTACCCGGAAGCCCTCGGCGGCGTAGGTGCCGTAGGCGCTGGTCAGCTCCAGGGGACTGAACCCGTCCTGGCCCAGGGTCAGCCCCGGCAGGGGCGCCATCGTGGGGCCGGGATCGCGCTCGGTGGGGAACACCTCGTCGGAGGCATCCCGTGGCAGGCCCGCACGGCGGGCAGCTTCGATCACGGCCTCGCGACCGAGCTCCTCCTGCATCTGCACGAACACGGTGTTGGTGGAGGATGCGGTGGCCTGGCGCACGGTCTGCTCGCCGAAGGCGGAGCCGCCGAAGTTGGTGATGGTGTCCTGCCCGATCTCCAGCTCCGCGGGCGCGGTGAAGGTGGTCTCCGGCGCGCGTCCCGCATCGATGAAGGCCTGCAGGGTGAAGACCTTGAAGGTGGAGCCGACCTGGCGTACCGAGCGCAGGGCGGTGTTGAAGGGCTGCTCGGCGATGTCCGGACCGCCCACCAGGGCACGCACACCCCCGGTGGCGGGATCGATGGACACGATCGCGCCGGTGTCCGTCGGGCCGTCGGCGACGGCGGTCGTCAGCGTCTCCTGGGCGGCGCGTTGCATCGACTGGTCGAGCTCGGTGTGGATGCGCAGGCCCCGGAACAGCTCGCCCTGGGCGAACTCGGGACGGGCAGCGAGCTCGCGGCGAACGGCGTCGAGGTAGTAGGCGTTCGGACCCCGGTCCACCCCGCGGCGCTCGTTGACCTCAGGCAGCCCCTCGGCGATGACGGCATCGGCCTCGGCCCGCGACAGGGCCCCGGTCTCCACCATCCCCTCGAGGGCGAAGCGGCGGCGCTGGTCGGCCCGCTCGGGGTTCTCCAGGGGGTCGAAGGCCTCGGGGGCGGCGATGATGCCGGCGAGCAGCGCGGCCTGGTTGACGTCGAGTTCCGCGGCGGGACGGTCGAAGAAGGCCTGGGAGCTGGCCTCGATCCCGTAGGTCCCACGACCCCAGTAGATCGTGTTCAGGTAGAACTCGAGGATCTCGTCCTTCTCGTAGGCCTGCTCCAGCTTGATCGCCAGCGCCGCCTCCTCGACCTTACGGGCGTAGGTCTGATCCGGGGTCAGGGTGGCGTTCTTGATGTACTGCTGGGTGATCGTGGAGCCGCCCTGTTCCA
Source organism: Nitriliruptoraceae bacterium (assembly GCA_007117945.1). GTDB lineage: Bacteria > Actinomycetota > Nitriliruptoria > Nitriliruptorales > Nitriliruptoraceae > T1Sed10-7. The sequence goes on from SKTN01000420.1 coordinate 1,844, forward strand.
CCGCACCGGCGCGCACGTTGGTGAACAGCGCCCGGGCGATCCCCCGCAGGGAGATCCCGCGGTGCTCGTAGAAGCCGCGGTCCTCGGCGGCCAGCACCGCCTGTGGGACGTGCTCGGGCAGGCTCGAGAGGTCGACGTCCTCACGGGCGAGTTCGCTGGCGAGGCTGCCGATCTCCTCGCCGTCGACGTCGTAGACCAGGGAGGAGCGCGCGTCGATGTCGCCGGGTAGGGGGACGCTGGAGAAGACCAGGTAGAAACCCAGCAGGCCGACGGCGGCCGCCAGCACGGCCGGGATGACCATCAGCAGCAGGAACCAGCGCCGCCAGCGTCGCCAACCGGTGCGCTTGGGGCGTGCCGCGCCCGCTGATCGGGAGCGTGCGCTCGAGGTCCTGGCCATCGGCGTCTCTCCCCGCTGTTGGTGGGTCGGCTGGGGGAGCCGGCCCGTGGCGCGCCGACCTGTGAAGGTACCGCCTGGTGCGCAGCCGCCGGTGGAAGCGGTCCGTCCACGCGCAGGTCGAACACGCCGCGGACCCGCCCTGGCGAGCGGGTCCGCGGTCGGTGGTGGCTCAGCCCGTGGGTACGGGCAGTACGGCGATCAGAAGGCCTCGACGGCCACGTCCATCAGGGCGCCGTCCTCCTCGGCGGCGACCTGGGTACGCAGGCCCACCTTGGGCAGGACGCTGCGGGCGAAGTGGCGTGCCGCGGCGATCTTGCCGGTGTAGAAGGCGGTGTCCTTGTCCCCGGCGACCCCGGCCTCCAGGGCGTCGTGCGCCACCTCGGCCTGGCGCAACAGCAGCCAGCCGATCATGACCTCGGCGAGGGAGGCGAGGAAGGCCGTGGACTGCAGGCCCGTCTTGTAGATCTCCGTGCGCTTCGACTCGTCCATGGACGCCATGGCGTGCTGGAGCAGGACGCCGAGGTGGGACTGCGCCGCGTCGAGGGCGGTACCGAGCCGCTCACGCTCGTCGGCGAAGGGGTCACCGTCCACGCCGGCCTTGAGGAAGGTGCGGATCTGGTCCGCGAACCAGGTCAGGGTCGCGCCCTGGTCCCGCACGACCTTGCGGAAGAGCAGATCGAGGGCCTGGATCGCCGTGGTGCCCTCGTAGAGGGTGTCGATCTTGGCGTCCCGGATGTACTGCTCGATGGGGTAGTCCTGGGTGTAGCCGGAACCACCGAAGGTCTGCAGGCTGTGGGAGCCGAGCAGCTCGTAGGCCTTCTCCGAGCAGTAGCCCTTCACCAGCGGCAGCAGCAGGTCCTCACGGGCGATCCACCGGTCGTGCTCGTCGTGGTCCTCACCGCCCATGGTGTCGGGGTGCGCGGCGAGCTGCGCCTGGTCCTGGACCCACCCGGCGTACATGACCAGGGCGCGCATGCCCTCGGCGTGGGCCTTCTGGTCCATCAGCATCCGGCGCACGTCCGGGTGCCGGATGATCTCCACCTTGGGCGCGGTCTTGTCGGTCATCTCGGTCATGTCGGCGCCCTGGACGCGGATCTTCGCGTACTCCAGCGCGTTGAGGTAGCCCGTGGACAGCGTGGCCATGGCCTTGGTGCCGACCATCATCCGGGCGTACTCGATCACCAGGAACATCTGCTTGATGCCCTCGTGGACGTTGCCGGCGAGGTAGCCGACGCAGGGCTCACCGTCCTGGCCGAGGGAGAGCTCGCAGGTCGCCGAGCCCTTGATCCCCATCTTCTTCTCGAGGTTGGAGACCCGCACGCCGTTGCGTTCCCCGATGCTGCCGTCGGCGTCGACGTGGCGCTTGGGCACCAGGAACAGGCTCAGGCCCTTGGTGCCCGGTGCCGCGCCCTCGGGACGGGCGAGCACCAGGTGCAGGGTGTTGGGGTGGGTCTGGGCGTCCGCGGAGGTGATGAACCGCTTGATGCCCTCGAGGTGGTAGACGTCGCCGAGGTCGTCCGCACCGGCTGCCTCGACGAAGGTGGCCTTGGTGGTGCCCGCACCGACGTCGGAGCCGGCGTCGGGCTCGGTCAGCACCATCGTGCCGCCCCAGCGGTCCTCCACCAGGGGCCGGCCGAAGGCCTTCTTCTGCCCCTCGGTGCCGATCTGGTCGATGATCGAGGCCATCAGGGCACCGATCGGCCACAGGCTGGCGGTGGCGTGACCGCCGGCGAGCAGTTCCGTGCCGGCCCAGCGGATCGTCGGGGGAGCGCCGTACCCGCCGAGGTGGGTGGGCAGCGGCATCAGGTGCCAGCCGGCGTCGTAGAACGCCTCCAGCGCCCGGTTCAGCTCCTCGGGGACGTGCACGTCGCCCTCGGGGGTGAGCTCGAGGGGTTCGCGGTCGGCGGTGGCGAAGGAGTCCGCCCACACCGACTCGCGGCTGAAGCGCTCGAGCTCGCTCAGCAGCATGCGGGCCTGCTCGCCGTCAACGGCCTCGAAGGGCCCGGTCCCGAAGTAGCTGTCGGCACCGAACACCTCGAAGAGGTTGAACTCGATGTCGCGGAGGTTGCTCTTGTAGTGGCTCATCGCGTCTCCCTCGGTCCGCCGAGCGGCTCCCTGGCGGTGCGGGCTCCCGTCGCACCGTTCACGTCACCCCGTCACCGCTCCTGTGGTCGTGTGCGCCCGGTGGGGCGTACAGGGAGGAACGCCGAAGCTGGAGTGGATGTTCCATCTTGGAACGTGTGCTACATATTGGAGCGAGCGCTCAAGTTCTGCAAACTGAGCGGTCCACCCCGCGCACGACGGTGCCCGCTAGGTTCCGCGCGGCCGTCAGGCGGACGGGGCGGCACGACCGGGAGGAGGCACGGCATGGGTCGGTACCGCGTGGGGCTCGAGACCCGCGAACGCATCCTGTCGGCCACGCGCAGGCTCCTGGCCGAGGTCGGCATCGAGGGCGTGACGCTGAAGGCCATCACCGCCAACGCCCGGGTGGGTGCCGGCAGCTTCTACAACCTGTTCGCCTCCAAGGACGACGCGGTCTTCGAGGTGGTCCGTGAGGCCATCGAAGCCGTCGACCCCGATCCCGCGGGGGCGGGCACCGACAGCCTGGAGGATCTGGTCGACGCCTTCGTCGCCTTCATGACGGGCTCCTCGCCGATCGCCCGTATCTATCTCCAGTTGGCGGGTCGCGGCCTGACCGATCCGGTCATCGCCGCGCGCGTCCTGCGCAGCCACCGCCGCAGGGTCGAGCGTTTCGCTGACGCCTGGCAGCGTGAGGTCCCCGAGCTCGAGCCGGCTGAGGCGGCCGCCCGCGCCGAGGTCATGCTCGGGGCGCTGACGGGGCTGGGGATGACCGCGCTGATGGACCCCGGTTTCGACATGCGCCGCCACGCCCTGGCGCTGCTGCCCGACGCGGCGCGGCTGCGCGCCACGGGTTGACCGGGGCGGTGGGCATGGGGACGAGGGCGGCGAGGTGACGGTGAGCCGGGATGATGGCGACACCGCGGCGGCCCGGGTGCGCGCCGCGGCCGCGCTCCGTGAGCTCGGCCACGTGTTGCTCGCCAACGAGGTGGACGCCCGGCTGCTGGAGCGGATCGCGACGGAGCTGGCCGCGCTGACGCGGCAGGCTGCTGGTGCCGGGGACCGGCACCGCGACGTGGCCACCCTGACCCGACGCATGTTCGCCACCGAGGTCGCCGATCGCGATCCGGTGGTGCACTTCGACGAGTGCTTCGTCTGCGGTCCCTGGAACCCCCTCGGCATCGGTCTGGAGGTCACCCGGGAGGGTGACGACGCGGTGGCCTCGGTGGTCCTCGGCCACGCCTTCGAGGGTGGTCCGGGCATGGCCCACGGCGGCGTGGTGGCCGCCCTATTCGACGACCTGTTGGGCTACCTGCTCACCCTGCACCGGTTCCCCGCCTTCACCGGGGAGCTGACCGTGCGCTACCACCGACCCACCCCCATCGAGCGGCGCTTGCAGCTGCGGGGCCGTGTCGTGGAGCACCAGGGCCGGCAGCTGGTCACCGACGGTGAGGTCCAGGTGGACGGCATGGTGGTGGCCACCGCGCAGGCCACCTTCGTGCGGATCGACACCGACCGCCTGGCCGCCGACCGGGTCGCCGACGGGCGGCCGGGCGACGAACGGCGCTGAAGGGGACTCCTGCCCCTAGCGCCGTCAGCGCAGCCACGTTGGACTGTGCCGTACCGGGGCATGTGCACACCCGTGCGCCGGGGGAGGTGGGCCATGGCCACGCTCGTGCGACGGGTCGACCGCCGCCTCGTGGACGGCTTCGGCATGGTGGCCTGCGCCCGTCAGGGCCGCGACGTCACCCTGGACCACTGCCTCGCCTGCCGTGAACTGATCGGTGCCATCCGTGGTCCGGGGGGTGAGGTCGAGGAGATCCGCTGCCGCGCAGCGGCACGCGAGGCGCCACACCAGGGCACGACCCCCTGGGACACCCTCGGGCCCCTGGGTCCCTTCCGTCCCTGACCCCGGTGCCGTCCCGCGTCCTGCCGGGCCCGATCGGGACCAGCCGGGGTGCCGGTTGCTCGCCTGTTGGCCGGGTGGTGGTCGCTCCCTGGGCGTGAGCCCAGGGAACGACCACCGAACACTGCCGGATCGGCTGGAGCCGCGCTGGGGTGGCTGATCCCTGGGCTCCCGCCCAGGACCCGACCAGGGTGGCTCGGAGAGGGTGGCCCGGACGGGGTGGGTCGGAGGGGGTGGGCCGGACGGGGTGGCTCGTGCCGGGTGGCCTGCGCCGGGCGCGTCCCGCCACCACCGCCGGCCGCCGCGCCCGCGACCGCCGCTCAGGGCACGATCGGCAGGCCACCCTCGGGGCCGTCGCGCTTGGGATCGAAGGCGGCGAACACGTCGCCCACCCCCGGGAGCGCGTCCACGGCGTGCTGCAGCGGGTGGAGGAAGGGCAGGGCCGTGGGGTCGAGCTCCTCCGCGCCCACGAAACCCTCCAGCCCGCCCTCAGGGGTGAACCGGGAGGCCGTCAGGTGCGGAGCGTGGCGCCGGGCGCCGAAGACCACCACGGCCGCGTCCTCACCGCTCACTTCGGCCTCGGCGACGAAGCCCCAGCAGGGGATCGCCTCGGCGGTGACCAGGTCCTGGGCGAGCTGCGCGAGCACGGCGTGCCGCGCCTCGTCCTCCTCGGGGAGTTCCGGGAGGGTCACCAGCTGTGTGCGCTGCGGTCCCGGGAGCACCACCGTGGGTGGCAGGGGCCGGCCCTTGGACCGGACGAGATCGTCAGCGGCCTCCTGGCAGACGAACCGCAGCTCCTCGAAGTGCACCCTCACCCCGCTGTGCTCGGTACCGGTGGTCGTCGATCGCCCACGGCGCGACGCCGCGGGCCGGCGGCGTCTGGCCACCGCCCGCGAGGCTACCCAGCAGGGGTCACACCGAGGTCGTGGCGCCCAGTGCCGCGGAGCTGACGGTGCGGGCGTACTTCGCCAGTACGCCACGGGTGTAGCGCGGGGGCAGGGGCTGCCAGGTGCGCCGACGTTCCTCGAGCTCGGCCGCATCCACCTCGAGGTCCATGGTGCGTGCGTGGACGTCGATCCGGATGCGGTCGCCGTCGCGGACCAGGCCGATCGGCCCGCCATCGGTCGCCTCGGGTGCGACGTGGCCGATCGAGAAGCCGTGGGTGGCCCCGGAGAACCGGCCATCGGTCAACAGTGCGACGGTGCTGCCCAGCCCGGCGCCCTTGACCGCGGAGGTCACGGCCAGCATCTCGCGCATCCCCGGTCCGCCCTTGGGGCCCTCGTAGCGGATCACGATCACGTCGCCGTCGACGATCTGGCCCGTGAGCACGGCCTCCATCGCGCCCTGCTCGCCATCGAAGACCCGCGCGGGCCCCTCGAAGGTCATCTGGTCCGCGGTCAGCCCGGCGATCTTGACCACCGCGCCCTCGGGGGCCAGGGAGCCACGCAGGATCGCCAGCCCGCCGGCGTCATGGATCGGGTCGGTCAGGGGGTGCACCACCTCGCCGTCGGGACCGGGGACGTCCATGTCGGCGAGCTCCTCGGCCATGGTGCGTCCGGTGACCGTCAGCGCGTCGCCGTGGAGGTGACCGGCCTCGAGCAGCTCGCGCAGGACCACGGGGACCCCGCCGATGCGGTCGAGATCGGTCATCACGTAGCGGCCGGCCGGCTTGGTGTCGGCGATGTGGGGGACCCGGCGGCCGATGCGATCGAAGTCCTCGAGCTCGAGCGCCACCTCGGCTTCGCGGGCGATGGCCATCAGGTGCAGCACCGCGTTGGTGGAGCCGCCCACGGCCATCACCACGGCGATCGCGTTCTCCAGCGCCTCCCGGGTGACGATGTCGCGGGCGGTGAGCCCCTGTTCGAGGAGGTGGACCACCGCAGCCCCCGAGCGGCGGGCGTAGCCGTCCCGGCGGGCGTCGGTGGCAGGGGCGGTCGAGGAACCGGGCAGCGCCATGCCCATCGCCTCGATCGCCGAGGCCATGGTGTTGGCGGTGAACATCCCCCCGCAGGACCCTTCCGTGGGACAGGCGGCCCGCTCGATGGCCGAGAGCTCCTCATCGTCGATCGCGCCGCGCCCACGGGCGCCGACCGCCTCGAACACGTCCTGGATCGTGATGTCGCGGCCGTCGTGGCGGCCCGGCAGGATCGAGCCGCCGTACAGGAAGGTGCTGGCGACGTCGAGACGCACCGCCGCCATCACCATCCCGGGCAGGGACTTGTCGCAGCCGGCGAAGGTCACCATCCCGTCGAGCCGCTCGGCGTGCATCACCGTCTCCACGGAGTCGGCGATGACCTCGCGGGAGACCAGGGAGGCCCGCATGCCCTCGTGGCCCATGGCGATGCCGTCGGAGACCGCGATGGTGTTGAACTCGATGGGGTAGCCCCCGGCCTCCCTGACCCCCTCCTTGGCCTGCTTGGCGAGGCGGTCCAGGGGCAGGTTGCAGGGGGTGACCTCGTTCCAGGAGGAGGCGATCCCGATCTGCGGCTTCGACCAGTCCTCGTCGCCCATCCCGATGGCGCGCAGCATCGCCCGCGCCGGGGCACGTTCGTAGCCGTCGGTCACGTCGCGGCTCTTGGGCTTGACGTCGGGGCGCTGGGGGGCTGGGCGCTCGGCCATCGGTGGGCTCCTCGCGGGACGTACGGACAGGCGTGGTGCGGATGTGACCATAGGGGCTCGCAGCCGTCGAGACGACGCGCCGGACCCCGCCTGCGCTGCGCCCGGTGACCATCCCCGCGCCCCGCCTCACTAGCGTGCGGCCGGGAAGCCGAGGGCACAGGAGACCGGCGTGACACAGGCAGCGGGTGCGGCTGAGGCGGCGATGGCGGCGGTCCTCGCGCGCCTCGAGGCGGGCGAGACCATCGACGCGGCTGAGGCCGAGGGCCTGCTCGCCCTCGACCGGGACGGCTTCGGTACCGCCACCCTCGGCCTGGAGTGGGATCGCATCAGCCTGGAGGCCAGCCACGCCCACCTCGATATCGACGACCGCCACCTGCAGCCCTACGGGATCGTGCACGGCGGGGTGTGGTGCGCGGTGGTGGAGTCCCTGGCCTCGGTGTCGGCCGCCATCCGGGTGGCCGGGTCCGGGCGGTTCGTGGTGGGCGTGAGCAACGCGACCGACTTCCTGCGCAGTCACCGCCAGGGCCGGGTGGACGCGGTGGCATCACCGATCCACGTCGGCCGCAGCCAGCAGCTGTGGCAGGTGGTCCTCAGCCGGGCCAGTGACGGCGCCCAGGTCGCCCGTGGCCAGGTCCGCCTCGCCAACATCGATCCCGCCCGCGTCGAGGCGTAGGCCACCTCCACCCCACACCGGTCCACCGTCAGGAGCGCGGATGCTGCTCGATGAGATGACCTACGGCCACCCGCTGTCGGAGACCGCGGCGGTCGTCGAGCGTGCGCGTGAGCGCGGCTTCGACGGCTGGTTCGTGTCCGAGACCGTCCACGACCCCTTCCTCGCCGCGGCGGTCGCGGGACAGGTGTCGGGTCGGATGCAGGTCGGCACCGCGATCGCCGTCGCCTTCCCCCGCAGCCCGATGCACGTGGCCTACGCCGCCCACGACCTCCAGGCCCTGACGGGGGGACGGTTCGTGCTGGGCCTCGGTTCCCAGATCAAGCCCCACATCGAGAAGCGGTTCTCCACCGAGTGGTCCAAGCCCGCCGCCCGGATGCGGGAGTACGTGCTCGCGCTCCGGGCGATCTGGGAGGCGTGGCGCACGGGTGCACGGCTCACCTTCCGCGGCGAGTTCTACCGCCACACCCTGATGACCCCCTTCTTCACCCCCGAGGACCACGGGCACGGCGACCCCGCCGTCTGGCTGGCCGCCGTCGGTCCCCTCATGACCCGCGTGACGGGCGAGGTCGCCGACGGCCTGCTGGCCCACGGCTTCACCACGGCGCGCTACCTCGCCGAGGTGACCCTGCCGAACCTGCTCGAGGGGGCCGAACAGGCCGGACGGTCCCGCGATGACCTCGAGGTGGTGCTGCCGGTGTTCGTGGTCAGCGGGCGCACCGAGGAACAGCGTGCCGCCAGCGAGGCGATGGTGCGGGGCCAGCTGGCCTTCTACGGCTCCACCCCGGCCTACCGCGGGGTGCTGGAGCTGCACGGGTGGGGGGAGCTGCACACCCGGCTGCACAACGCCTCCCTGGACAACCGGTGGGACCAGATGCCGGCCATGATCCCCACCGAGGTCCTGGAGACCTTCGCGGTGGTCGCCGAGCCCGACGAGGTCGGTGCCACCGTCGCACAGCGCTACCGCGGCCTGGTGGACCGGGTGAGCCTGTCCAGCGCCCAGCTCGACGATGATGCGCTGGCGCGCGCCCGCGTGGCCCTCGGTGCCGGCTAGGTCCGGGGTCGGCAGCGGGTCACGGGGCGCCGTGCTGGCGGCGCTGTCCGCGGCCGTGCTCTGGGGCACCATCGGGACGGCCCAGGAGCTCGGCGCGCCCTCGGCGGCACCGGCCAGCGTCGCCGCGGTCCGCAGCCTCGGCGGTGGGGTGCTGCTGCTCGCCGTCCTGCTCGTCGCCGGACGGGGCCCGCGGCTGCGTGCCGCGGTGACCCGTGCCCCCCTCGCGCTGCTGGCTGCTGCAGCGGCGATCACGGTGTTCCAGCTCGGCTACCTCACCTCCGTGCGGGCTGTGGGTGTGGCGCTCGGCACCCTCGTCTCCATCGGCAGCGCACCCGTGGTGGCCGGCCTGCTCGCGGCGCTGGCCGGACGACCACCCGGGCGACGTTGGGCGCTGGCCACCCTCGCGACGGTGGTCGGGGCGGCCCTGCTGCTGGTCGGCGGTGGCTCCAGCGGCGCTGGTCAGGACCCCGGCCCTCTCGGCGTCCTGGCCGGGCTGGTCGCCGGGACCGCCTACGGGACCTACACCACGGTGAGCTCGCGGGTGCTGGCGGCGGGTGCCGACGGGGCGAGCACCGTCGCCCTGACCTTCCTCGGCGCGGGCGTCCTGCTGGCGCCGGTGCTGGTGGTGGGAGAGCTGTCCTGGCTGGCCACCGCCCCGGGGGCCACGGCGGCGGTGTGGCTGATCGTGGCGACCACGGCGCTCGGCTACGTGCTCTTCGCCCGCGGGCTGGCGGGCCTCGACGCCCCGACGGTCACGACCCTGACCCTGGCGGAGCCGCTGGCCGCCGCGCTGCTGGCCGTCGCCGTGGTGGGCGAGCGCCTCGACCTCGTGTCCTGGAGCGGCGCCGGTGGCCTGGTGCTGGGCCTGGTCCTGGTGGGCGGGCGTCCCGCGGGCCGTCGCGGCCGTTAGGCTGCCGCCGATCGCGTCGAGGGAGCACAGCGTGCCGACCGTGGGACTGGACCTGGGTGGGACCAACATCTACGCCGTCGTGCTCGAGGGCGAGGAGGTCATCGGGTCGACCAAGCGCTCGACCCCCAACGACGGCGACGTCGGTGACCTCGTCGACGAGCTGCGCAAGGCCGCCAAGAAGGCCGCGGAGGACGCCGACCTCTCCCTGGGTGACCTCGATGCCGTGGGCGTCGGGTCGCCGGGCATCGTCAGCGACGGGACGATCGACGGCGGTCCGAACGTCCGCGGGGTACGGGAACGCTTCCCCCTGGCGAGCACCCTCAGCGAGGCCGTCGGCACACCGGTGTCGGTGGTCAACGACGTCACCGCGGCGGCGATCGGGGAGCAGCGCCTCGGTGCCGCCCAGGGTGCCCAGGCCTCCTTGACGGTGTTCGTCGGGACCGGCGTCGGCGGGGGGCTGGTCCTGGACGGCCAGCCCTACGAGGGCAGTTTCGGCGGGGCCGGTGAGTTCGGGCACATGATCGTGCGCCAGGGTGGGGCGATGTGCGGCTGCGGGCGGCGCGGCTGTGTCGAGGCCTACGCCGGTCGTCGGGCGATGGAGGTGGCCGCGGAGCGTGCCAACGCCGGTGGTCGTCGCACCCGCCTGTTCGACATCGCCGCGGAGAAGGGCAAGGACCGGATCACCTCCGGGGTGTTCCGCGCGGCGCTCGAGGAGGGTGACGAGCTGCTCACCGCCCTGCTCAGCGAGGCCGTGGAGGCGCTCGCCGCGGGGATCGCCAGCTCCGTGAACCTGCTGGACCTCGAGGTGGTGGTCCTCGGTGGTGGGCTGGCCGACAAGCTCGGTGAGCCCTTCCGCGCCGACCTGGAGCGGGTCATGGCGCCTCTGCTGTTCCTGCAGCCACCGCGGATGCGGTTGGTGCGCGCCGCCCTGGGCGACGAGGGCGGGGCCATCGGGGCCGCCGTGGTGGCCCGCGAGCGGGCCTGAGCCGACCCGGCGCCGGTGCGCTGCCCGCCGGTGGCGCACGCGCCGCACCGGCCAGCTTGGTGGCTCCATCCCCGGCCTGGCAGGCTGTCGGCCGTCCCCGCACGCCCGCGATCACCAGGGTCGTGGCCCGCTGGGAGGGAGGGTCGTTGTGACCGAACTCGCGCACGCGCGTGCCCTGATCACCGCCGTGGACCAGCGTCTGCAGACCGCCAGCCGGCACCTGGCTGACCGCTGCGGGGTCGACGGACGGATCGACGCCGCCCGGCTCGACGAGCACCAGAGTGCCGCCTACGACCTGGCCTCGGTCTCCTCGGCGCTGGCCGCGGCGCGGGCCCTGGCCGACCTCGGTGAGCCGGATGCGCTCCAGGCACGGCTCGCGCTGGTGGCCGCCGCCGATGTGGCAGCCGACCTCCTGGCCCGTACGGCCGGACGCGAGCCCGCCTACGGCCTCGAGCGCGACCCCCTCGCCGAGGTGGCCGACGACCTCGCCGCCGGGCGCGATGCGGCCCTGCTGGGCGCGGTCGGCGACGCGGTGCTGGCCACCGGCGAGGCCGGCCCGCGGCACCTCGACGAGGACCTGGAGATGGTCCGCCAGACCTTCCGCCGCTTCGCGGAGGACAAGGTCGTACCCGTGGCCGAGCACGTCCACCGCGGTGACGAGGACATCCCCGAGGACATCATCAGCGGGCTCGCGGAGCTCGGCTGCTTCGCCCTGTCCATCCCCGAGGAACACGGCGGTTTCGCCACGGGCGGCGAGGACGAGCTGCTCAACATGGTCCTGGTCACCGAGGAGCTGTCCCGCGGCTCCCTGGGGGTCGCCGGGTCCCTGATCACCCGCCCGGAGATCATCGGCACCGCGATCCTCAAGGGTGGCACGGCCGCCCAGAAGGCCACCTGGCTGCCTGCCATCGCCTCGGGGGAGAAGATGTGCGCGGTGGCGGTGACCGAACCCGACCACGGCTCCGATGTGGCCGGCGTCAAGACCACGGCCCGACGCGAGGACGACGGCTGGGTGCTGGACGGGGTCAAGACCTGGTGCACCTTCGCCGGTCGTGCGGAGTACCTGCTGGTCCTGGCGCGCACCGACCCCGACCGCTCCCTCGGCCACAAGGGGCTGAGCCTGTTCGTGGTGGAGAAGCCCGCCGCCAGCGGGCACCACTTCGCCTTCGAGCAGGGCCTCGACGGCGAGGTCGGGGGGACCGGCGGCGGGCGGATGGAAGCCCGTGCCATCCCCACGATCGGCTACCGGGGTATGCACTCCTTCGAGGTGTCCCTCGACGGGTGGCGGGTGCCCGCCGACGCCCTGATCGGCGAGGACGAGGGGCTCGGGCGCGGCTTCTACCTCCAGATGCAGGCCTTCGCCAACGCCCGGCTGCAGACCGCGGCGCGGGCCCAGGGCGTGATGCAGGCGGCCCTGGAGCGGGCGGCGACCTACAGCCGCGAGCGCCGGGTCTTCGACCAGCCCATCGCGGGCTTCGAGCTCACCCGGGTCCGCATGGCACGGATGGCGGCGACCCTGGCGGCCTGCCGCGCGCTGTCGGTCCAGGTGGCACGCGAACTCGCCCGCGGCGAGCCGCAGGCCGCCCTGACGGCCAGCCAGGTCAAGCAGGTCGCCTGCCGCAGCGCGGAGTGGGTCACCCGCGAGGCCCAGCAGCTCCACGGCGGCTACGGCTACGCCGAGGAGTACGAGGTCAGCCGGCTGTTCGTCGACGCCCGGGTGCTGTCGATCTTCGAAGGCACCGATGAGGTCCTGGCGCTGAAGGTGATCGCCCGCGGGTTGCTGGCCCGCGAGCTGGCCGCCGTCGGCTGAGCGCACCCGCACCCGCGGCACGGGGAGGTCACCCTGTGTGACCTACCCTTGCCGCCGGCGTCCGGTCGGGGCGCTCTGCGCGGAGGCCCGCATGCTCGTCCTTGACCGGTTGGAACGCCGTTTCGGCGCCGTGACCGCCCTCGACGGCCTCGACCTGCAGGTGGCGCCCGGGGAGCTGTGCGGGTTCGTGGGGCCCAACGGCGCGGGCAAGACCACCGCCATGCGCTGCAGCGTGGGCGTGACCGAGCCCGACGCGGGACGGGTCACCTGGCAGGGCAGGGACATCGACCTCGAGCAGCGGCGACGGATCGGCTACATGCCCGAGGAACGGGGGCTCTACCCCCGCATGCGGGTCCACGAGCAGCTGACCTACCTCGCCCGGCTGCACGGCCGCAGCGCCGCAGAGGCGGCCCGGCAGGCCGATACCTGGATCGATCGTCTGGGGCTGGAGGACCGGGCCGACAGCGCCGTCGAGGAGCTGTCGCTGGGCAACCAGCAGCGGGTCCAGCTCGCCGCGGCGCTGGTCCACGGACCGCAGCTGCTGGTGCTCGACGAGCCCTTCTCCGGCCTCGACCCCCTGGCGGTGGACGTGATGAGCGACGTGCTGCGTGAACGGGCGGACGCGGGTGTGGCCGTGGTCTTCTCCAGCCATCAGCTGGAGCTGGTGGAGGACCTGTGCCGCTCCGTGGCCGTGGTCAGCGCGGGGCGCGTCGTGCTGCGCGGTGATGTGGCCGAGCTCACGCGCCGCGGAGGTCGGCGCCTGCGCCTGGTCACCGAGGGTCCGACCACCTGGACCGCGTCGCTGCCGCCCGGGGCCGAGGTGATCGCCGACCGTGACGGGGCGGTGACCGTCGCGCTGGAGGTCGGTGTCGACCCGGGAGCGGTGATCGATCTGGCCCGCGGAGCGGGTCAGCTCCTGGAGGTCCGCCTCGAACAGCCGCGGCTCTCCGAGCTGTTCCGTGACGCGGTGTCCGCCGGGATCGCGCAGTGAACGCCCTGGTGACCATCGGGCTGCTCGCCGAGCGCGAGGTCCGCCAGCGGCTGCGCTCGAAGCTGTTCGTCGGCACCACTGGCGTGCTGGCGGTGCTGCTGACCGCCCTGGCCGCGGTGCCCGGCCTGCTCGGGCTGTTCGATCCCGAGGACCCCGCCGGCACCGAGGTGGCAGCCGAGCCCGATCCCGTGCGCCTCGGTGTGCTCGGGTCCCTGACGGGCGAGCAGCTGGCGGCGCTCGAGGCCACCTTCGGCCCGGTGGAGACCATCGCGCTGGCCGACCGGGAGGCGGCCGAGGCGGCACTGGAGGACGAGGAGGGGGGCGTCGCCGCCGTCATCGAGCCGGGGGAGCGGGTGCTCGCCGCGCCGGGGAGCGGTATGCTCCAGACGGGCCAGGCCATCGCCGGGCGGGCCGCCGAGGCCCTGGCCGTCGCGGAGCTGCTGGCTGACGACCCCGCGCAGGTGGGCGCGATCCTGGCCCGGCCCTCGTTGCCGGTGGAGACCATCGGGGACACCGACCCCGCCGAAGCCTTCGCGCGGGTGGTCATCGCCAACCTCGGTGTGGTCTTCCTCTTCGCGGTGCTGATCATGTACTCCTCGATGATCATCAACGGGGTGATCGAGGAGAAGGGCAGCCGCGTCGTCGAGCTGCTGGTCGCCGCGGTGCCCGTGCGGTGGCTGATGACGGGCAAGCTCATCGGCCTGGGCGTGGTGGGTCTCGGCCAGACCCTGGTGCTCTTCGGGCCACCCATCGTGGTCCTGGTGGTGACCCTGGGCGATGCCATCCCGCCCGGTGTGGGTGTCCTCGGCCTGGCGGTCGCCGGGTGGTTCGTCGTCGGCTACGCCCTCTACGCCGTGATGGCCGCGGGGCTCGGTGCCCTGGTGTCGCGGCCCGAGGAGGCGCAGGCGGTCCTCACCCCCGCGAACGTGCTGATGATCGGCGGGTACTTCGCGGGCTTCGCCGCGGTCAACGCCCCGACCTCCACGTGGGCGGTGGTGGCCTCCTTCGTGCCCTTCAGCGCGCCCTACGCGATGCTGGTGCGCCAGGCCCTGGCCGAGCCGGCGTGGTGGGAGGTGGCGCTCGCGGCAGCGGGGGCGCTGGCGACGGCCGCGTTGCTGACGGTGCTGGCCGCCCGCATCTACGAGGGCGGGATCCTCCGGGTCGGTGCCCGGGTGCGGCTCGCGGAGGCCTGGAACGGCAACTGACGGGCGCGCCGGGCCGGGACCTGGGCTCCAGCCCAGCTATCGACCACGCCAGCTCCA
>SKTN01000236.1 GCA_007117945.1 Nitriliruptoraceae bacterium
GCGCGCTACCGCTCCCACCTGCGCGCCGGCCACATCAAGGTCTTCGCGGACGTGCACGTCAAGCACGGCGCCCACGCCGTGGTCGCGGATCGCTCGCTGGCCGAGCAGGCCCGCGACAACGAGTTCTTCGATGCCGACGTCCTGATCGCCACCGGCAACCGGGCCGGTGGTGCGACCGAACTGGACGAGATCACCGGGATCGCCCAGGGGTCCGAACTGCCCGTGATCGTCGGCTCCGGCGTGGACCACGACAACGCCGACTCCATCCTCGCTGCGTGTGATGGGGCCATCGTCGCGTCCTCGGTCAAACACGAGGGGGCCTGGTGGAACCCGGTGGACACCGACCGTGTCCACGCCCTCGTCGAGATCGCCGACCAGGTCTGGTCCACATGAGTGGCCGGGTGCTCAGCGCCGGGTACGTCACCCTGGATGTCACCTGCCGTGTCTCCGCCTTCCCCGCCTGGGACGGACGGATCACGGCCGATGCCCTGTCGCTGGCCTCGGGCGGCATGGCCGCCAACGCAGCCGCCGCAGCTGCGGTCGCCGGTGCGGAGGTCCACCTCTTCGGCCAGGTCGCGGCGGGCTCCATCGGCCAGTACGTGCTGTCCGAGGTCGCGGCCCACGGCGTCGACATCTCGGAGGTGGAGCGAACCAGCGGCGACGCGCCGGCGGTGTGCGTGATCCTCGTCGACGAGGCCGGTCGGCGAGCCATCGTCAGCGAGCCCTTCACCCTGGACTGGACGCGGCTCGACCGGCGGCTACCCGCGCTGCTGCGGCACGAGACCCGGGCTGCCCTGCACGTCGACGGCTACCACCTCGACGGCCTCCTGGAGCGTGCACCCCTGGTCCGCGAACAGGGTGGCTGGTGCTCGGTGGACCTCGACGGCCGCACCGAACTCACCGCCGACACGATCGCACAGGTGGCTGCCCGCTGTGACGTGATCGTGGCGAACGAGGCCTCCGCCAGCCTCACCGACCGCGAGCCCGAGGTCCTCGCGCGGGACCTGGCCGCCGGTGGGGCAACCGTCGCGGTGACACTCGGCGCCGATGGTGCCCTGGTCGCGGATCGTGGGGGCGGCGTGCACGCCATCGCCACCCCCGATGTCGACGTCGTCGACACCACGGGCGCAGGCGATGTGTTCACCGGCAACCTCCTCGCTGCGCTGCTGGCGGGGGCGACACCCAGGCAGGCCGGTCACCACGCCACGGTCGCGGCCAGCCTCGCGACCACCGCAGCCGGCGCCCGGGGACGGCTCCCCCTGCCCGCGGAACTGGCCGAGCACCACGTCACGATCGCCGCGCTGCCCCATCACTGCTCCCTACCACTGGAGGAACCATGACCAAGGTGCTACTCGTCGGTGAGACATGGACCACGCTCGAGACCCATGTGAAGGGCTGGGACCAGTTCGCGGCGGCCCGGTTCGAGTCCGGCGCAGGACCGCTGCTGGACGCCCTGCGCGGTGGCGACATCGAGGTGGAGCACCTCCCCGCACACGAGGCGGTGACGGACCTGCCGTTCACCGTCGACGGTCTGGACGGTGTCGACGTCGTGATCCTGTCCGACATCGGTGCCGACACCCTCCTGCTCCACCCCGACGTGTGGGCCGGTGAGCGCCGACCGAACCGCCTGTCCGTGCTCGCCCAGTGGGTCGAGGCCGGCGGGGGGCTGGCGATGGCGGGCGGCTACCTCAGCTTCCAGGGCATCCGTGCCAGCGGGCGGTACCACGGGACCGCCATCGAGCGCGTCCTGCCCGTCACCCTGGTCCCCCACGACGACCGGGTCGAGGTACCCGAGGGCGTGGAGCCCGAGCGCACCGCCGTCGACCACCCGGTCGTCGACGGCGTGGACGACCGCTGGCCCTACCTGTTGGGCTACAACCGGCTCACGGTCCGCAACGATGCGACGCTGCTGGCCACGGCAGCAGCCGATCCGATGCTGGCCGTGCGCAAGGTCGGAGCTGGCCGCACCCTCGCCTGGGCGTCGGATATCGGGCCGCACTGGTGTCCCGACGGGTTCGTCGCCTGGCCCGGCTACGCCCGCCTGTGGCAGCAGGCCGTCCGATGGCTGGCTGCTGCCGACCCACGCGCCTAGCCCACGAACGGCAGCAGACCGCGGCGTCAGTCGCTCGCGGGCTCGGGGACGTACGCCGCCTCGTGGAACGGGATCTCCGCATCGACGGTCCCGATGTAGGCCGCCAGGCACCGTGCGGCGGTCTCCTCCTCCGCCTGCGCGAGCCCGTCATCGAGCTGGGCGCGCAACCAGTCCACGTGGGCGAGGAACGAGCTGCCGGCGTGCAGCTCGATCCACTGCTGCAGCACCTCGTCGCGCGCTGTCGGCCGCCGGACCGCAGCGTTGCACCAGGTCGCGTACAGCCACTCCGCGCCCAGCGAGCCCGCCAGCAGGGGCAGGTACTCGCCTCCAGCGGCGAGTCCGAGCACGTGGTCGTGCAGGGGGCGCGCCAGCGGCGGTACCGGATCGTCCGGTCCGGGCAGCCTCAGGCCCAGGCCGCCGGCGATGCCGTGGAAGTAGTCGTACTGCTCGAACACCAGGTGTGACAGCGCCGTGGCCAGGTCGCGACGTCGTTCGAAGGAGGGAGCCACGTGCACGGTCCGCCCGAGCGCCCGCGCCGCGGTGTCCACGAAGGCGTACTCGATCCGCAGGTACCGATGGAAGACCTCGGGCGCCAGGGTCCCGTCGGTCGCCTCGGTGAAGAAGCGGTGGCCGAGGGCGGCATCGAGGTGGTCCTGCGCGTCCGCGATCAGCTGGTCCGTTGGACGCGGCTTCGACATCCACAAGGCTCCCTGGGCTGCTCCTGCGCCGAGTCTAGAGCGCTCCTCGGCGCCCTACCGCGACGACGCCGCGGTGACCGGGAGACGGTCGACCGCGGCGTTGCGGGCCTCGGGGGCCCCGCGGGTCAGCTCACGCTTCCTGCGCGGAGAACATCCACAGCTGCATCTCGAGGCCGTTGAGGATCCCGATCAGCAGGTCCTCGCTGGCCAGGTCGATGTCGCCGAGCCCCTCGAGCCGCTGACGCGTCGCCCGTGCCACCGCTTCGATCCGGTCCGACATCGCGGTGACGACCTCGTCCTGGTGGACCCAGGAGGCCGGCGCCGGGTCCGCCGGGGAGTCGCCCGCGACCCGCTGTACGCGGCCGTCGGGAGCCACACCGAGGGAGGTCAACCGCTCCGCCACCTCGTCGGACCACATCCGGTACTGGTCGGTGACCTCGTCGAGGTGCTCGTGGAGGGACTTGAAGCGCGTGCCGACGATGTTCCAGTGCAGCTGCTTCGAGGTCAGCGAGAGGTCGACGAGGTCGACCAGCAGCGGCTGGAGGCGCTCACGGACCGCCTCCTGGGCGGCAGCATCGAGGGTGGAACGCACGGCCTCGGCGGGCGACTTCGGCGTCGAGCTGCTGGAACGGTGGGCCTCGGTGGTGGACATGCGGTGACCTCCTGGGTGTTCGGGGGCCCGCGGGGGTGCCGCGGGGACGTTGCGGGGACGTTGCGGGGGCCGCGGGCGGCGCGCCGGGTGGCGCGTCAGGGGCGACGGGGTGGTCTGCACAGGGTTCGGGTGGTGCGGGGCGCTGGGTTGCGCGAACCGCGGTGTCGCTGGTTGGGTGCGGCGTCGACCACCTCGGTGTGGCCCCTGCCGTGCAGCGTCGACCACCTCGGTGTCGCGGGTGCGGTGCGGACCGCGTGCAACCCCGCGGCGCGGTGCGCGCGACCATCGGCGCTCGGCCGCCACCTCCCCTACCGTACTCACGCTGGCCCACCATGCCAGGGCCACGCGGACGGATCTGCGCCAGGAGCAGCCAGGTGCCACACATCCCCCTCGACGGGACCCAGCTACGTGCGGCGCGCGATGACGACGCCGACGGGCTGGCGACGCTGATCAGCGCCTCCTACGACGAGCACCCCGGCTGCGTCCTCGACCTGCCCGGGGTGGACGCCGATCTCACCGCACCGGCGACGACCGCTGCCACCGTCGGCGGGCGCTGGTGGGTGCTGGAGCGTGACGGGATCCTGGTCGGCTCGATCGGCACCGGGCCCGTGGAGCCGACGGGCGCCCTGGAGCTCACGCGCTGCTACCTCGCCGCGGACTTTCGCGGTCGCGGGTTGGCGACCCGGCTGATCACCCGCGTGGAGACCCACGCCGCTGCGCTCGGTGCCCGGCAGGTCACGCTGTGGAGCGACAGCCGCTTCGTCGACGCCCACCACCGGTACACGAACCTGGGCTACCGCGACACCGGCGAGCGCCGGCAGCTCCACGACCCCTCCGACACCACCGAGCACCGGTTCGTCAAGGACCTCGAGGTCGACGAGGGCCCGCCACCCGTGCGGTGGGAGGGCCCCTTCGGCACCGACGAGGTGGTGGCCCGCCCGCTGCCTGACGGCTCCGTGCTGCGCGGCGGTGTGGGCACCACGCGCTACAGCATCGAGGTGGACCACGCCTGGCGGCCCCGCTGCGTCACCCTCGACCGGGACGGCCAGCGCACCCGTTTCAGCTCCGACGGCGAGGGCCGGTGGTGGCGCGACGGCCGCCCCGACGACGAGGTGGCGGGCTGCACCGACATCGGCCTGGAGGTCACCCCCGCGGCTGTCCAGGTGGCGGTGCGCCGGCTCGGTCTCGGCACCGGCGAGTCGGGTACCTCGCGCCTGGCGCTGGTGTCCCATCCCGACGCGAAGCTGCACGCCATGGAGGTGCGCTACGACCGGGCGGGCGTGCACAGCTACCGCCAGTACCTGGGCGGTGAGGTCCACATCGTCGAGGTGGACAACTTCGGCCTCCCCGTGCAGTTCGGTGACCTGTGGCGGCGGGTGGAGCTCGAGGACGGGGCCGTCGAGGAGCGGCTGACCGCCAGCTGAGCCACCGGCTGCGCTGACCGCCGAGGGCGGCTGGTCGGCCGGCTGCGCTGGCAACCGAGCGGTCGGCGCCCCGGCGCGGGGAGCACCGGGGCGCGGGTGGTGGCGGTGCGTCGTCGCTGCCACCTCGGCGTCAGCGACGAC
>SKTN01000136.1 GCA_007117945.1 Nitriliruptoraceae bacterium
CCGGCCGCCGTGCTGGAGCTGGTCGGTGAGGATGTCGGGGGTGTTCGGCCAGGAGTTCGGCCGGAAGAAGTCCACCACCTCGGTGTGGAACAGCTCGGTGTAGTAGTCCTCGATCTCCTGCCTGTGGCGGCGCCAGGTGAAGTAGGTGTAGGAGTGGTTGAAGCCGCGCATCGCGAGCTCGTACATCACCTTGGGCCGGGTGAAGGCCTCGGCCAGGAAGATGCACTCCGGATGCTCGGCCTTGAGCGCACCCAGGCACCACTCCCAGAACGGGAAGGACTTCGTGTGCGGGTTGTCGACGCGGAAGATCCGCACCCCCTCGCCGATCCAGTGGTCGAACACCCCCTTGAGCGCCTTCCACAGGCCCTCGGCGTCGGAGGTCTCGAAGTCGATCGGGTAGATGTCCTGGTACTTCTTGGGCGGGTTCTCCGCGTACTGGATGGACCCGTCGGGACGCTGCTTGAACCACTCCGGGTGCTCGCTGACCCACGGGTGGTCCGGGGAGCACTGGAAGGCGATGTCGAGGGCGAGCTCCATGCCCCGGTCCTGGCAGGCGGCCACGAGGGCGCGCAGGTCCTTGGGCGTGCCGAGCTCGGGGTGGATGTCGAGGTGACCGCCCTCGGGCCCCCCGACCGCCCAGGGTGAGCCGGGGTCGTCCGGCTGCGCCTCGACCTGGTTGTTGCGCCCCTTGCGGTGGCTGCGGCCGATCGGGTGGATCGGCGGCAGGTAGACGACGTCGAAGCCCATCCCCTGGATGTGGTCGAGCCGGTCGATCACGTCCCGCAGCGTGCCGTGGCGCTCGGGGTCGGGCGAGGCCGAGCGGGGGAAGAGCTCGTACCAGGTGGAGAAGGCCGCGCGCTCGCGGTCGATCGCCACCTCGTAGGTGGCGGAGCGCACCGCGTAGGCCCGCGGGTCGTAGCGACGGGCGAGCTCGGCAGCCTCGTTCGCGGTGGCCCGGTCCGCCCGGGCGTAGGCGTCCAGGGCCGGGTCGGTGAGCTGGCGGGCGACCTCCTTGAGCTGGTCGCGGTCAGCGCCCTTGGCCCGCTTGGCGCGCTGCTCGTACAGCTGCGCACCGACGGCGAGGTCCACCTCCTCGAGGGTGCCGGCGCCGGACTTGGTGCGGGTATCACGGACCCAGGTGGACAGGTGGTCCACCCACGCGACGACGCGGAAGCGCATCCGGCCCAGGGCCCCCGGGGTGAAGCTGCCGACCCACTGGTCGTTGATCGCCGGGGAGAGGTGGGCCTCCTGCCAGGTGCTGTCGCCCTCCTGCTGGTACTGGGCCACGGCGGCGAGCTGGTCGTGGGAGTCGCCCACGATGTCCGCGGTGACGTCCACAGGGCGGCCGATGACCGCCTTGGCGGGGTAGCGGCCCCCGAGCACGCTCGGTCGGACCCGCTGGATGCTCGCACGCTGGCGGGTGGCTGCGCTCACGGGTACCTCGCTTGCGTCGTGGGGCTCAGGGCGGTGTGTTCGGGACGCTCCGGGGGGCGCGCGTCGGCCGACCGCGCTGCTGCGCCGACCTCCAGGCGAGCGCTCCCCGCTCAGGGAGGACGACCTTAGTGGCGTGGGCCGGTGGTCGGAGGGGAACACCCCGCCCATCCGTCGGGGCTCGGCCCCGCAGGTCGGATCGGGGCTCGGCCCCGCGTGGTGGCGGGTCAGCCCGCCGCCGACCGCGAGGCGGCCAGCAACTCATCGGCCGCGGTGTAGGGGTCGAGCTCGCGGCCCTCCACCCGCGCGGTCAGGGCATCGAGGAGGTCGTCCTCACCCTCGGCGAGGCGGGCGAAGGTGCGCCGCGTCGCCTCGAGGGCGAGTTCGCGGATCAGGTGGCGCACACGGGCGTGCCGTCGAACCCGGCCACCACCCGCGGCATCGAGGTGGTCCGTGTGGGCGTCGATAGCACCCACCACCTCGGTGATGCCCTCGCCACGCACGGCCACGGTGCGCAGGATCGGGGGCCACCAGCCGGCCTCGCCCTCCTCCCCTGCCGTCGCATGCCCGAGCTCGAGCATGCCCCGCAGCTCCGACTCCAACCTGCCCGCACCCGCGGCGTCGGCCTTGTTGATGACGAACACGTCGGCGACCTCGAGGATGCCCGCCTTGGCGGCCTGGACCCCGTCGCCCATCCCCGGTGCCAGCGCGATCAGGGTGGTGTCGGCGGTGGCGGCGATCTCCACCTCCGACTGCCCGACCCCGACGGTCTCGATGATGACGTCGTCGAAACCGGCGGCGTCGAGCACCACCACCGCCTGCGGCGTGGCGAAGGACAGCCCACCGAGGTGACCACGCGAGGCCATGGAGCGGATGAACACCCCGGGGTCGGCGTGGTGGCCCTGCATCCGGATGCGGTCACCGAGCAGTGCTCCGCCGCTGAAGGGCGAGGAGGGGTCCACGGCCAGGATCGCCACGCTGCGGCCCGCGGCCCGCAACTGCGTCGCGATGGCGTCGGTCAGCGTCGACTTGCCCACCCCCGGCGAGCCGCTGATCCCCAGGACCCGGGCGCGGCCGGTCCGGGGGTGCAGGGCGCCGATGACCTCACGGAGCTGCTCGACGGAGCCGTCCTCGACCACCGTCAGCAGGCGCGCCAGGGCACGCCGCTCGCCCTGCTCCAACCCCGCGACCAGCGCGGCGAGGTCCACCGCCACCTCAGACCTCGAGGGTCAGCGCGTCACCCTGGCCACCGCCACCGCACAGGGCCGCGGCCCCGGTGCCCCCACCCAGCCGGCGGAGCTGGCCGATCAGCGACACCACGATGCGGGCTCCCGAGCACCCGATCGGGTGTCCGAGGGCGACGCCGCCGCCGACGACGTTGACGCGGTCCTCGTCGATGCCCAGCTCCCGCGTCGAGGCGATCGCCACGGAGGCGAAGGCCTCGTTGATCTCGTAGCGGTCGAACCCGGCCGGGTCCGCACCGGCGCGCTGTGCCGCCGCACGGATCGCGCCGGCCGGCTGCAGGTGCAGGGAGGGGTCGGGGCCGGCCACGGTGCCCCAGGCGGTGATGGTGGCCAGGGGCTCGAGGCCGTGGCGCTCGGCGGCCTCGCGGCTGGCGAGCACCAGGGCCGCCGCCCCGTCGGAGATCTGCGAGGCGTTGCCGGCGGTGATCGTCCCCTCCTTGGAGAAGGCCGGACGCAGACCACCCAGGGACGCCGTCGTGGTCCCGGGCCGGATGCCCTCGTCGCGGTCGACGATGACGGGGTCCCCCTTGCGCTGGGGCACCTCGACGGCCACCACCTCGTCGTCGTACTCCCCCGCCTCCCAGGCGGCAGCGGCACGCTCGTGGGAGCGCGCCGACCACGCGTCCTGCTCCTCGCGGGTGATGGCCAGCCCCTTGGACTCCTGGTAGCCGTCGGTGGCCAACCCCATGGCGCACCCGTCGAAGGCGCAGGTCAGGCCGTCGTGCATCATGGTGTCGATCAGGGTGCCGTCGCCCATGCGGTAGCCGAACCGGGCGCGGTCGAGGACGTAGGGCGAGCGGGACATCGACTCCATCCCGCCGGCGACGACCACGTCGAACTCGCCCAGACGGAGCAGGTCCCGGGCGCGGCTGATCGCCGTCATCCCGGAGAGACAGACCTTGTTGATGGTCTCCGCGGCGACGTCCATACCGATGCCACCGGCCACCGCGGCCTGTCGGGCCGTGATCTGCCCCTGACCGGCCTGCAGGACGTGACCCATGACGGTGTAGCCCACCAGGGCGGGGTCGATCCCGCCGCGATCCAGGGCACCGGCGATCGCCCGCCCCCCGAGCTCCATCGCGCTCAGGCCGGACAGCCCTCCCGAGAACCGGCCCATCGGGGTCCGGGCGTAGCCGACGACAACGACCTCTGACATGCCGCGCTCCTCCCACGTGGTCGGGTGAGCCTACGTCGGGGGCGCCGGGGGCCCACAACCCGCCGGCACAGCGGTGCCAACCCCGCGACCGAACCGCCCCGAACGGGGGTACGCAGACGGGGCGCGCGGAGGAGCTGTCACGGTGCCGACGATCATCGCTGTCCACGGCAACGGCGGCGGGGGCGAACGTTTCGCGCGCATCGGCCCGCTGCTGCCCGTGGGCTTCGCACTGCGCGCGCCCACGCTGCCGGGCTTCGGTGGCGTGCCGCTGGGTGACGTCGATCGCCTGGACGGCCTGACGGACGCGCTCGAGGCCGAGGTGGCGGCCAGCACCCGCCCCCGGCTGCTGCTCGGTCACGGTGTCGGCGGGGCCGTGGCCCTCGACCTGCTCTCCCGCGACCCCCGGCAGGTGGACGGGCTGATCCTGCACGCGCCCGTGGGGACACGGCTGGACACCCGCCTGTTCCCCCGGGTGATGTCCTCACGCCGCGTGCAGCGCACCGTCCAGGGGGTGATCGCACACCCGCTGGCACGGCCCCTGCTGCGTCGGATCGCCCTGCCCGAGGTGCCCCGCGACATCGCCGACCGCACCCTGGCGGCCTACGGGCGTGCCGAGGCCTTCGGTCGGCTGTTCGACTGGCTGGACAGCGCGTGGTTCGACGCCCTGCCCCCGCTGGTGGAGCTGCCGGCAGCGGTGCTGTGGGGTGAGCGGGACCGGGTACTCGACGCCGAGCAGCGCGGTGACTACCAGCGGCTGCTGCCCGGCGCGCGGGAGGTGGTGGTCCCGGGATGGGGGCACTTCCCCATGCTCGACCGGCCCGAGGCCTACGCCCGGATGCTCACCGAGCTGAGCCGGGCGCTCCTGCAGGGCGGCCGCGGCGACCCGGGATCCGCGACCGCCGAACCCGGTGACCCCGCGCCCGGGGCACCACAGCTGTGAGCTCCGCCGACCGCGATCCTGCGCGAGTGCCGCTGCTGCTCACCGACCCGGCCGTCGCCGCGCTGGCCGACCTGGGCGCCAGCGGCAAGGTGACCCGTCTGGCTGCGGCGGCACGGGCGGGACTGTCGGTGCCGGCAGGCGTGGTGCTGACCTCGGAGCTGGTGACCTCCACCGCACACGGTGACCTGGCCACCCGCGCCCGGCGGCACCTGCGGGCCGGTACCGCCGGCCGCGCG